>DASYMM010000589.1:0-2075 GCA_036009085.1 Pyrinomonadaceae bacterium
CACGGAGACGCCATCGAACTCCCCGCCGTCTCCGCGCGCGTCGAGCACGAAGGCGAACTCGGCGTGGTGATCGGACGCCGCGCACGCCGCGTCGGCGACAGCGAAAACCCGCTCAACTACGTGCTCGGCTACACCTGCGTCAACGATGTCACCGCGCGCGACCTGCAAAGACGCGATGTGCAGTTCACACGCGCCAAATCCTTCGACACCTTCTGCCCCTTCGGCCCTTACGTCGTGACCGGCATCGACCCGCTCGACTTGCAGGTGGAGACGCGCGTCAACGGCGAGACGCGGCAACGCGGCCGCACCGCCGCGATGGCCTTCCCCGTCGCCTATCTCATACGCTACATCTCGCACATCATGACGCTCGAAGCGGGCGACGTGATCTCTACCGGAACTCCTGCGGGCGTCGGGCCGCTCTCGGACGGCGACGTGTGCGAAGTCTCGGTGGAAAACGTCGGCACGCTGCGCAACGCGGTGCGTGCGTGCAAGTGAAGGTGTCGCCGCATGGGAGTTGAGGGTTCAGAAGTCGCCGCGCCTGCGCCGGGTCAGAGCGTCAGGGTATGCGCGCGAAAGTTCGACGGCCGTCTTCATCGAGAGTGGCAGGCTCGTCTGGTGGCGCGGGAGAATTCACTCGTCATCGTCGAAGGCGTGTTCGAGGAAGAGATACGGCATCCGCAACTCGGCATCATCGCCTCCGGCACGCACAGCGTCGAATACTATTGGACGGATCGCTGGTACAGCGTCTTTCGCTTCCGCGAGCCGTCGGGCGCGCTGCGCAACTACTATTGCAACATCAATCTTCCGGCGGAGTTCGACGGCCGCGTCCTGACCTTCGTCGATCTCGACATCGACGTGCTCGTCGCACCGGATTTTTCCCGCCGCATACTCGACGAAGACGAGTTCGCGGCCAACGCGGCGCGCTACGATTATCCCGCGCACGTACGCGACGCAGTGCCCCGCGCGCTCGCCGAACTCATCGAGTTTATCGAGCGCAGGGATTACCCTTTCGACGCGAACGCCTAGCTGCGGCGACCTGCTCGCCCGAACGGATGGTGTACAATTCCGTATCAACTCTTTCCGATAATCGACTAACGCGAAACTATGGCTTCAACACGCACGAAGACGGGACAACAGCAATCTTCCAAAATTGATCGCCTGCGCGAGCGCGAACGACGCGCCGAGGCGGGCGGCGGCGAGGAGCGCGTCGCGCGACAGCACGCGGCCGGAAAATTGACGGCGCGCGAGCGCATCGCGTTCCTGCTCGACGAAGGCACTTTCGAGGAGTTCGACAAACACGTCGTACACCGCTCGCACGACTTCGGTCTGGAAGAACAACTCTACCCCGGCGACGGCGTCGTGACGGGCTACGGGCTGATCGATAATCGCCGCGTCTTCGTCTTCGCGCAGGACTTCACGGTCTTCGGCGGCTCGCTCTCCGAGACGCACGCGGAAAAGATTTGCAAGGTGATGGACATGGCGATGCGCGTCGGCGCGCCCGTCGTCGGCCTCAACGATTCGGGCGGCGCGCGCATTCAGGAAGGCGTCCTGAGTCTCGGCGGCTACGCCGATATTTTCTTGCGCAACACGCTGGCTTCGGGCGTCGTCCCGCAGATCAGTTGCATCATGGGGCCGTGCGCGGGCGGCGCGGTCTACAGTCCGGCGATCACGGACTTCAACGTGATGGTGAAGAACACTTCCTACATGTTCATCACCGGCCCCGACGTGATCCGCGCCGTGACGCACGAAGAGGTGTCGAAGGAAACGCTCGGCGGCGCGGACACGCACAACCGCATCTCCGGCGTCGCACACTTCGACGCCGACTCCGACCAGCACGCGCTCCAACTCGTCCGCGAGCTTCTCTCCTTCATTCCCTCGAACAATATGGACGAAGCCCCGCGCGTCCGCACCGCAGACCCCGCCGACCGCCGCGACGAGCGCCTGAATTCCATCGTGCCCGAGGCGTCGAACCAGCCTTACGACATCCGCGACGTGCTCCATGCCGTGATCGACGACGGCTACTTTTTTGAAGTCCACGAGCACTACGCCCCCAACATCGTCGTCGGCTTCGCGCG
>DASYMM010000590.1:0-4558 GCA_036009085.1 Pyrinomonadaceae bacterium
CGCCTGGTCGAGACGGTGGGGCGACTGCTCACCGAACAGCCACCATGACCGTAACTCTCAAGATTCGGGATGAGGTGGGCATCCCGAAGGCGTGGCCGAGTCCGGTGAAGCGGCCACGCCACGAGACCGCCCAGCGAGAGGCGCGCGGGGCGGTCTCTTTAATTATGTCGGAGTTTTCCGTCCTTAGAATTCCTAATGCGGTGCAATCGGCGTGAACTCTCTGTATCTCCTTTGTGCCCTGGTGTCTTAGTGGTGAGGTGGCTGAAAAAGCATTCACCACTAAGACACCAGGGCACAAAGGAGATACAGAGTATAGACTTAAAGTTCCATGCGATTGTGCTGCGGCATAGCGGCTGCCCGTCAATAAGGGTCAATTTCTGCCGGGAAATGCCGCCGAACGGCGACCCGCCGCGCCGACAAGTTCTTCTACTGTCTTGTGTTTACGGGCGGATGCCTTTATCATAGCGCGTCGCCTGATGGTCGGCCTTGCGTCGCGGAAGAGGGTTCCGAGGCGAACGACGATCTCGCATGAGCGTGCGCGCGTGAAAAAGTGCCGGCGACTTTCCCTGAAACTCAAGCATCAAAGTTCGCGCGTGCAATTAACTCCCGGAGGATGAACGTCTAGTGTTTAGTGATCAATTTCGCCGTAACGAATCGGTGAGAGGCAAATTTAGCGGGGTGAGAAGTTCTGCGCTTATTTCGGGTCTGTCGAATGCGGCGTGGAAGGTGTTTCAGTCCGTGAATCGTGCGCTGCCGGAGGGCGAAGCAATCCGCCCGCAATGGGCGCCGGGGCCGCTCCTGAAATCCTACGAGAAGACCGCGCCGCCGCTCGGCTTCCCGCGCGAGACCGATTCGCTGTGCCCCACCTGCGTCAAGGAAGTGCGCGAGGCCGTTATCAGCGGCCAGACGCCGCTCGAAACCCTGATGCACGAGCATCCGGGCGAAATCAAAGCGCAGATCGTCGAAGAGGACGGGCGCATCTTGATGCGTAAGACCTGTGAGAAGCACGGCGAGTTCGTAGACGTGATGGCGACCAGCCCGGATTTCCTGCGCCGCATTGAGTCGCTTTTCTACGGGCGGGATTTTCGCGCGGCGGAAGACGCGCACGTCCATCGCCACGGCACGTCCGACATCAAGTTCGGGCGCGGCGCGGTGTTGACGGTTGACCTGACGAACCGCTGCAACATGATGTGCAACCCGTGCTTCATGGACGCGAATCAGGTCGGCTATGTCCACGAGCCGACGTTTGAAGATACGAAGGCGATTCTTGATCGCGCCGTCTCCTTTAAGCCGAAGCGACAGGTCATCATTCTCTTCTCCGGCGGCGAGCCGACGCTTTCGCCTTACTACCTCGAAGCCGTCGCCTACGCCAAGAAGATCGGTTTCTATCGCATCCTTGCCGCGACGAACGGCATACGCTTCGCCGAAGATATAGAGTTTTGCCGTCAGGCGAAAGAGGCCGGGCAGCACGGAGTCTATCTGCAATTCGACGGCGTGAGCGAGGAGAAGAACGCGCACAGGGGCGTCGGCAACCTCTTCGACGTGAAGCAGAAGGCCATCGACAATCTTGCCGAGGTCGGCATCAAGGTCACGCTCGTGACCACCATCGTCAACACTATTAACAACGACGCCATCGGCCAGATCGTCTCGTTCGCCGCAAAGAACATAGACAAGATTCAGACCATCGCCTTCCAGCCCGTCTCTTTCACCGGGCGCGACGAAGACGTGTCCGATGCGGTTCGCATCAAGCAGCGTTACACGCTCGCAGACATGGCGACCGACCTCGAAGCGCAACTCGGCGGCGATTTGAAAGCCCTGCGCGATTGGTTCCCGCTCTCGTCCTATTCGGCGTTCACTTCCGTGATGGACATGCTGCAAGGCGCGGATGCGCCGTGGGGTTGGTCGAGTTGTAACTGCCACCCGAACTGCGGCGTGTTCACCTTGATGGTCGTCAACCGCCACACGGGCGACTGGACGCCGCTCTTCAAGTTCTTCAACTACGAACAGTTCATGAAGGACGTGGCCGTCATCACCGACACGGCGCGCGGCGCAAAGCTCTCGATGGCGCAACTCGCCATGACCATCATGCGCAACTTCGACGCGCGGCTCGCGCCCGAAGGCTTCCCCATCTCGCAGATCATCAATCTCTTCAAGCCGTCTTCGACCAACTCGAACTCGGATCGCAACGACCGCATGAAGACGCAACACGGTTCGGAAGACCCGAACGACGCGTGGCGCGTGCTCTGCGTCGAAGGCATGTGGTTTCAGGATTTGTTCAACTACGATTTCCGCCGCACGGAGATGTGCGTCATCCCCTACGGCACGCAGGAAGGCGAAATCTCGTTCTGCGCCTACAACACGGGCGTCGGCTGGCGACAGATCATCGAGAACATGCACAAGACCGCCGGACTCGCCGAGTGGTACGAAGAGCACGGACGCCATCCCGTCTACGCCAAAGGCAAGGAAGTCCCCGGCATCCCGAAGAAACACTCGCTCTCGCTGCCCATCGTCCAGGCCATCCTCGCCGAAGACGCAGACGAGAAGCCGGTTAAAGTAAGTCCGTATCTGGTCGAAGAAGACGAAGAAGTCGCGGTGTAATTAAACCGCCTTCTCACCGACACGCGAAAAATGCCCGGCGCAGTTAGCCGGGCATTTTAAGTTCCCAAACCGAGACTTAAACGAGTCTTGAGGGAGAGTTGACAACAGCCGTGCGCGCACGTTAATTTCTTCAACGCCGTCATGTTGGGAGATGGTGAAATGGTATCACACCTGACTCTGGATCAGGCTTTCGGGGTTCGAGTCCCTGTCTCCCAGAAATCATACAAGGCCGGACGCGATTGTCCGGCCTTTATAATTTTTGCTACGGATTTTGCCCGCTGGACGCGCGCGCGTATCAGCAGACGCGCTTCATGCCTTATAATGCTCCGCCCCCGTTAAACTGCTAGAACATTTTGAGTCGTCCCCGTCGCGCGCGCGCACTGCACACGCGACGGATGAGTGAGAGATATTGGCTGATCAAGCAATCGTGATGAAGTTCGGCGGCACGTCCGTCGAAGACGCGAGCGCGTTTGCGCGTGTGGCGCGGATCGTCGGCGCGCGCCGCGAGGAGCGTCCCGTGGTGGTCGTCTCCGCGATGAGCCGCGTGACGGACGCGCTGCTGGCGGGCGTCGAGTTGGCCGCCGGGGGCGACGCAGAGGGCGCGCTTCGCTCGCTCGAAGAATATTTTGAACGCCACACGCTCGTCGCACGCACGCTGCCTGCGGGCGCGCGCGACGAGTTTTTCGTCGAACTGACGAACACCAGACGCGCGCTGGCGGAACTGCTCGGGCGCGTCGAGCGCGCAGAGCACCCGCGCCCGCTCCTGCAAGATCAGATCGTCTCTTACGGCGAATGTCTCTCGGCCAAGTTGCTCGCCGCCATCCTCTCCGAGCGCACGCTCCCGGCCGCCTACGTTGACGCGCGCCGCTGCATCATCACCAACGCCGACCACGGCTCGGCCACGCCCGCGAACGAAGAGACTTACAAGCACACGCGCGCCGAACTCTCGCCGCTCATCGCCGCCGGACGGATTCCGGTGCTCGGCGGCTTCATCGGCTCGACGCCCGACGGGCAGACCACCACGCTCGGGCGCGGCGGCTCCGACTACACCGCCGCGCTCATCGGCGCGGGGCTGGAGGCGCGCGAGATACAAATTTGGACGGACGTAAACGGCGTCCTGACCGCAGACCCGCGCGTCGTCCCGCACGCGCGCACCATCCCGCGACTCTCTTTCGCGGAAGCGGCGGAGCTCGCATACTTCGGCGCGAAAGTTCTCCACCCGAAGACGATCCTGCCCGCAGTCATTCGCAGCATCCCCGTCCGCATCTGCAATTCGCGCGACGCGGAGCATCCCGGCACGGGCGTCTATTTCGACGCGGAGATGTCGCCGCGCACCGTCAAAGCCATCGCGCACAAAAAAGGCATCACCGTCCTCCACATCACTTCCGCGCGCATGCTCGGCGCATACGGTTTCCTGCGCACGCTCTTTGAAGTCTTCGAGCGACATCGCACGATCATTGACATCGTCACCACCTCCGAAGTCTCCGTCTCGCTCTCGCTCGAAGATACGAGCATGGTTGACGAGATCATCAAAGACCTGCGACCTATCGCGGCGGTCAAAGTTGAAAGCGATCTCGCCGTCGTCTGCATCGTCGGCGAAGAACTCCGCTACACTTCCGGCATCGCCGCTCGCATCTTCAGCACTCTGCGCGACATCAACGTCCTCCTCATCTCGCAGGGCGCGTCAAACGTCAATCTCACGTTCGTCGTGGCTGAGCGGGACGTTGAAGAGACCGTGCGGCGTCTGCACGCGGCTCTCTTCGAGTGCGACACGCAGGAGTTAGCCCCGCTCTTCCAACGCCGGCGCGAGGGGGTCGCACAATGAACCTCTTTGCCCTCACGCGCCAACTCATAGACATCCCTTCGCCGAGCGGCGACGAAGATGCGGCCACACGCTTTCTCGCCGCGCATCTCGAAAGTTTAGGCTACGCGGTCGAACTTCAAGAGGTCGCCGCGCGCC
>DASYMM010000591.1:0-9013 GCA_036009085.1 Pyrinomonadaceae bacterium
AGATGTTGAACTGACCGCGCAACTCCGAGAGTTGGCGGATGTAGAGTTCCTCGACGGCCGCGCCGTCCTTGACCGCCTGCCCCTGCGCGACGCGGTTGCGATGAAATGCCAACTCGCTCGCCACACGGTTGAACTCGCGCCGCGTGCGCCAAGAGCGATAGCCGCCCCGCGTCAACGCTCTGAAAGACGCGCCCATGCGCCCGCTGACGCTCGCCAAGATTTCCAGTTCCGTCTGCGTCAGACGCCCTTGCTCCAAATCGTGCCGCAGATGCTCGCGCACGATGCGACCCTCGCGCTGGAGCGCGAAGTAGATGGAGACCAACACGGCGACGAACATCGGAACCATGATCAGAAAATAGACTATGAAGTAGAGCGCGGCACCCATCGAAGCCGAAAAATTCCACAGGCTGTGGAGAAACATCGCCAGCAGGAGGCCGCCGACGGGAGCGCAGAATTTAACGAGACGGTTTTTCGACTGCGTCGCGAGGCCAAGCCCGATGCCCGTCATGCTCGTGAACAGCGGGTGGGAAAAGGGAGCGAGCAGGCCGCGCAGGATGAAGAGCGTCAACCCGCCCCCGAGTCCTCCCTCCAGAGCCGCGCTGCCGTAATACTGTATGTTCTCGGTCATGGCGAAACCGAGGCCGACCATCGAAGCATAGACGATGCCGTCAATCACGCCGTCAAATTCGTCATGCTTCCAGAAGTAGAGTCCGAAGAGAACGGCGGCCTTCGCGCTCTCCTCGACGATGGGTGCGGAGAAGACTGCGCCGAAGAAACTGCCCGCTTCGTCGCTGACGAGCGAGGCGACGACGAGACTGCTGAGCGTGTTGACGAAGGCCGCGATGAAAACCGCCACGAGCGCGCCCCATGCAAAAGCAGTTACGAGCGTCCAGGCTGGTTCGGATTCGTAGCGGTCGATCCAGAGGGCGGCGGCGACGTAGAGCGGCACGGGTAAAGTCGCGAGCACGAAGCCGATGAGCAACGGGACGAGGCCGGTTTGGAGTCCCGTCAAAAGCAGGAGGACAAGCGCGAGCAGGAGCGCGACGAGCGACGCGAACGCAATCGCCGCCACGCGCAGGAGGCTGCGCCGTCGGCGCGTCTCCACGGGCACGGTAGAAGCGTCGTGCGCGGCGTCGAGCGGCGTGTGCGGGATGCCTGCAAATTCATTCATCGGAAGTTTCGCTAACCGCCTTCGAGAATTTTACTTTCGGGGCTTCTATTCACGCGCGACTGCGCTCAATCAAGGATGAGAGCCAGCACAAACACTATGAACATCAGGAAGAGCAAAAGTATGACGAAGCCGAAGCCGATTTTTCGCTTTCGCTTGCCGGTCGGCTGCGCGTCGGGCGGCAAGGGCAAGACGGCGCGAGTCGTGGCGGGTTGGCGCACGGCGACGGGCGCGGTCTCTCTGCCCGTCGGTTGCACTTCGGTGATGGCCGGGGGCACGAAGGGCTGCGGGGCGCGTCGCGGCGGCTCGATGACGGTCGCGCCGAAGTCCGGCTGCGGCTCGTCGCGCTCGCGCATGGCGGCGTTCATCGGCGTGCCGCAGTTGTGGCAGAAAGCCTTCTCCTCTCGCACGCCTGCGCCGCATTTGGGACAAGTGACCATGAACTTTCATCCAACGACAACGCCGCTCGAAACGCGCTCGCGCACCTTCGTGACCCGGCGGGAAATTCTATAATTGCGCGGTGTTTAAGAATCGAGGACGATTGAACAACAGCCATTCAAACGGATGGCGCGCGCGAAGTTCGCGAACGCGCGTCAGTATAAACAGATTTGCCCCCCACTACCAGTATAATTTCGACGCGGGGCCGCGCCGCCCGCAACCCCCCGGCGGCCATCTCGACTGTTGACAGACAGGGGCGAAAAGGTGACTATGATTTTCGTTTCAAACTGATAGGCGTTTCGCGCCCGTTAACGTCTGACGCACGCCTGCGTCACGCGCCGACCACAAGAGCCTTGAGGCGCGCGGGCTTCGCGAGTCGCCAGTTCCCCTCGTCCCCGGAGAGAACGTTTGCCTATCGAATCGGCTAATTACGCAGACGCAAATCGCAACCCGCGCTCCTCCAACGCGCCCGGCCAGTCGCGCAGGCGACCGCCCGCACGTCCGCGCAGCCCCTCGTCCTTCGGTTTCATGTTAACGGCGAGCCTCATCGCCCTCTTCGTCTTTTTCGGTCTCTGGTGGGTGCTCCTCGCGAGCGGCGACGAAACGCCCTGGCTGCCAGCCGCTCTGGCCGCGAGCGTCGTGATGCTCGTCGCCGTGGCCGCGCGCGAAGTGGTGATGCGCCGCGCGTGGGCGCGTTACACGCACGAACTGGAAATGCGCATGGGCAGCGAGAGCGTGCAGCCGATTTCGTCTGCGTCGCTCCACCAGCGTCCCGCGCGCAAGGCGAGCGTGGCGGCGACGGCCAACTCCCTACGCACCTTGCAGCAGCGACTAGCGAAAGCCGAAGAAGCGGGCGCGCAACAACCCGAAGCGCACCTCGAAGCCTATCGTCTCTGCGAACAATATTTGGCGACGACCGAAGATGCGATGCGTAAGCCGGGCATGGGCACGGACGTGCGCGCCGCCTTGCGCGCCGGACAGGAGCGCGTGCGCGGCCTGCAAAAGCATCACCTGCTCTCCTGGGTGCGCGGCGAGGCGCAGCGTCTCACGCACGAAGCGCAGCGGCGCGTCAGCGTCTCCGACAAGATCGAGACCGCAATGCGCGCCATTGATGTCATCAACGAGGCTTTGCAAGTCTATCCGGCTGAACCGGAACTGCGCGACTCTTCGCTCGCCGTGCGCAACTTCATCGCCTCCGTCAAGGTGTCTCACTGGGTCGAACTCGCCGAGCGCGCCGCTTTTCGCGGACGCTACACACGCGCCGTCGCACGTTATCGCGACGCGCTCTTCTATCTCTCCCGCGCAGAGATGGGCGACGAGGCGCGCGAAGAAGCCGCGACGCGCATCAACCGCGAGATAGAAATGCTGCGCGCGCGCCTCGCGATGGGCGATCTGACGGAAGAACCGCCGCCCACGCGTCGGCCGCGTCCCGCGCGAAAAAAGGTTTGAGCGGGCACGCCCGACGTGCGCGGGCGGCAATTGGCGTTTGGCCTCCTGCTGTGCGACAATTGGCACGCGCAGAACGGTTTAACCGATAGCAGGCGAAGGGCGCGCGGTGCGCCGAAAACGCTTTTCCCGGCAAATTAAAAGTTAGCGTCAAGGCAGCCCTCCAACTGCTTTGGTACATCTATAAAGTCTTCCGCGCACACGCTTGGGAAATCAGGACACACGCACTTAGCGTCCACATTCGACCGACAGGACACACACATGAAAGTTATTAAAGCCTTACTGCTGTTCGCCTTCATCTGCACTTCCTTCCCCCTGTCGCTGCAAGCGCAGCAACCGCAGACCACGCCGAAGACACCGCAGACGAAGACTCCGCAGACCGAGACCGTCGCGGCCAAGCCGGAGACCAACGCTCCCCGGCCTGACATCGCCAACGGCTCGATGACCGCGCGGCGTGAATACCTGCTCGGGCCGAACGATGTGATCGAACTCAGAGTTTTCGGCGAGCCGCAGTTTGACGGCGCGTTCGCCGTTGACGGCGACGGCAAACTCGTCGTGCCGTTCGTCGAAGAACCGCTGATGGCGCAATGCCGCAGCGTCAAGGAACTTCGCAAGGATGTCGAAACCGCGCTCTCGAAGTTTCTCAAAAATCCGCGCATCTACCTGACCGTCAAGGACGAGAAGAGCCGCACGCCCGCCATCGTCTATGGCGCGGTGCGCTCGCCCGCCCCTTACGAGATGCGACGCCCCGCGCGCCTCCTCGAACTGATCTCGAAGAGCGGCGGCGTCACCGAGCAGCAGAGCGGCACGATCCAGATTTCCCACACGCAGCCGCTCATCTGTCCCGAACCGGAGGATATGCAAGCCGCCGCGCAGGCCGATCTCGGCGAAGACTCGCTCGGCCTGCCCTTCAACATCTATCGTGTCGAAGACCTCAAACTCGGCAAGAGCGAGGCCAACCCCTACATCCGTCCCGGCGATGTGATCTACGTGGCGGAGGCTTTGCCGATTTACGTGACGGGGAGCGTCGTGCAGCCCTCGAATCTCTACCTCAAGGAAGGCATGACACTGTCGCGCGCGATCAGCATTGTCGGCGGCCCGCGCAATGCCAAAGAGAGTCAGGTGCGAATTTACCGGCAGAAGCCGGGCGGGTTGAAGGCCGAGACATTGACGATTGACTACAAGGCCATCAAGCAGGGCAAACAACCGGACATCGCGCTTCAGCCTTACGACATTATCGAAGTGCCGGAGAACGGCGTCTGGTCGGCGAAGGGCGTCGCGAAAATGCTCACAGGGCTTGCCACCAGCGGCGCGGCTTCCATCGTCTCGTCAGGCGGCACGCGCATTCTTTACTAGACACGAAATAACTTTTAGTTTCATTAAGTCGGGGGAATCAAGATGGCTCGGACAACAACTGCGACCGGAAGCGGGCGCAAAACAGGCAAACGCCGGATGACGCTCGTATGGATCGTGCTGGCGGCGGCGATCATCATCGCCCTGATCTGGAAGGAACAGGTCGCGCTGCTCTACGTGCTGGCGACGCTCAGCTTAAGTGCGTTGCTGCTCATCGTGGCCTTCGCCGATCTCGGCGGCGCGCGCCGACCGCTCAACGCGCCCAACGACGATGCGGCTGCCGCCGGAGACGGGTTAGGCGCGGCGCGAAACGCTTCCGCCCGCACGGCAAATCCTCGTTAGGTTTATTTCAAAAAAACGCACGCCCGAACGGGCGACACTTGAAGCGAAAAGAGCCTGCGGTTCAACTCAAGTTGAACCGCAGGCTCTTTTCATTGTCGAGAGCGCGCGGACGAAGGCGGCGCGCATTCGATGTATGACAGGCTGTGAGCCTGCCGCTCGCACAGCACGCACCGCACAAGGGGCAGGCTCACAGCCGGCCGTACATTCATAGGCAATCTGCTTTAGACTCGCTCCGGCGCGCGCATCTTCATCTCTTCTTTCACCTCGCGCATATCGCTCGCCACACGTTTGACTTCTTTGTCCATGTCCTCCACCTCGTCCTGCACTGCCTCGACTTCGCCCGTAATATCCTTGACCGTCTTCTTCATCTCGTGCGCCACTTCTTTGGCCTGATCTTCCACCGCATCCTCCATCACTTTCAGCACTTCATGCGGTTCGGGCGAAACCTTGAGCGCTTGAATCTCCGGGTCGGTTTTGTAGTTGAAGCGGTCATAGACAACGTCGAGTTGCTGCGCGATGTGTTCGAGCAGTTCGAGCGTCTTGGCGGCCTTCTGTTCGGCCAGCATGTTGACTTGCAGATCGAGTTCGGCGCGCTTCTCGCTCAAGGCCGACATGCGGTTTTGCGAGATGAGCACGAAGGTCGAAAGAAAGATCGCTTCCAGAGAGACGATCATCGTGAGCAGGCCGAAAGGAAACGGGTCGAACTCGCTGACGCGCGTTACGTGGACGAGTCCGATGTTGAGCAGAATCCACAGGCCGAACCAGATGACGTGCAGGAAAACAAAGAGCGTCGAGCCGGAGAATCGTGTGATCGAATCGGAGATGCGTTCCTGCGGTTTGCGTGCGGCCACGTCTCTGCGTTGCATGTCGGAGATGGCCGTAATGTTTTTGCGTATGATTTCGTTTTGAGAAATGCTTTCAGTGCTCATCTAGCTTTTACCGGCCTCCATGAAAATGAATCGGGGAGAAAAATCGAGGAGAAATGAACCGCGCGGCTGCGTGCCTGCAAAAGACGTTTCCTCGTTGCTCTCAAACAAACACCGTGCCAGCAACCTCGCGCCCGAAAGTTAAAGATAAACAGCGCAAGTTGAATGCCGCCGCCCCGACTCTGTACCTGTTTGATGCACGCGGGCGCGCCTTTGACCCAACTTTTTAACGACTTAATTTAGCGATGCTGCGGCAACTCCCTACAGAACGCGCGGCGAATGCGACGCGAAAGAGCGGCATTTTGAAGCGTCGAGAGAAGATGCTTGTGTCCGCCACGGTCTAGCTGTTATAAATTTAAGTGCCCCGCCGGAGCAACTCCGGTTGCGGAAATTGCCTGCCAACAATCAAAGGCGTTTTCGCATCAAAAGTTTTCCCTCATCTTTAAATCTCCTCCAATCCGCACGCAGGGAGTTTTCATGTCTCGAATCGTCACCTCTTTGTTCTTATCCGCAGTTATGCTGTGGGCTGCCGTGCCTCCTGCACGGAGCTATACCTATCAATACAGCAGTTCCTCCGTTCAGGTCAGGTGGATGACTTCGCCCATCACCATCGCGCTTTCGAGTTCGCTCAGTTCGCCCCCCGCCAACATCAAAGCGGGCAGCGACGTGCTCGGCGCGGCGCGCAGGGCTTTGCGTCGCTGGTCTGATGTCGCAAACATTCGTCTGGTCGAAACCTCGACGGGCGTTGACTCCGTGAACCCTCCCGGCACGGGCGGCGACGGCATCAACTTGATCACGGTTTCGGCTTCGGCCACCAACGACAGTTTCACCAATACGGGCGGCACGCGCTTGGGGCGCACGCGCGTCATCTTCGACCCGGCCACGGGACGCATACAGGAAGCCGACCTCGCCATCAACCCGCGCGTGAGCTTTTCGACCGACGGCACATCCGGCACATACGATCTCGAATCCACGTTCGTACACGAACTCGGACACCTTCTCGGCCTCGATCACTCGGCCGTCGTCGGCGCGACGATGCAGCCGCGTCAGGGGCAAAACTTCATTGACCCGTCCTTCACCATGCGCACGCTCTCAGATGACGACCTCGCGGGCATCCGTTCGATCTACGGGCAGGCGGTCGCCTTTCCCGTCGGCGCGATCTCCGGCCACGTCAATTACGGCGCGGGCGCGCACGTCTGGGCGGAAAATTTTCACAGCGGCAGAGTCGCGGGCAGCAGCATCACGAAGTCCGACGGCTCGTATCGCATAGACCAACTGCCGCCGGGCGACTATCGCGTCGTCGTCGAATACCTGGACGAGCCGGTCGTGGCAAGGGAGATCGCCGCTTCGCCGCCTTACAGCGGCATCGGCGGCCAGCCCGCCTTTCGCGCGACGGAGGCGCAAACGACCGTCGCCGCCGGGACGACTTCGATCCTCAACTTGATCGTCACGCTCGGCGAGCCTTCGGTCAACCCGCGCATCCTCGGCCTCAACGGAGCGTTGCAGGGCGCGCCCGTGCAACTCGCGGCGGGACGCTCCTATCGTTTCACCGTCGGCGGCAACGGGCTCGGCAATGTTCCTCTAACGACGACGGGCTTTAGCATGTCCTCGTCCGTCATGACGATTGACCCCGCGAGTTTTGCGCGGGAGAACCCGGCCAACTACGGCATCACCGACCCGACTTACGGAATCGTCACTTTCACCTTCACGTTGGCCGACACGACGAAGTGGGGCGACTACACCTTGCGCTTGCGCACAGACGCGGGCGAGATGGCATATCTCTCCGGCGCGCTCGACGTTGACCCTTACACGGATTTCGTCGAAGCGAATCCGCTGCAAAACAACGGCTTCTTCGTGCGCCAGCATTATCTTGATTTTCTCTTCCGCGAACCCGACCAGAGCGGATTCGACGCGTGGGTCGGCGTGCTGAATCGCTGCGACGCCGCCCCTTCGCCCGGCTGCGACCGCGTGACGGTCTCCGCTTCGTTCTTCCGCTCGCAGGAGTTTCAACTCAAGGGCTACTTCGTCTATCGCTTTTACAAGCTCTTGCTTAACCGGCTACCCGTTTACGGCGAGATCATCCCCGACATGATGAGCGTCTCAGGCGCGACATCAACTGAGGTTTTCCAAAGACGCGCCGCCTACGCTAACAACTGGACGCAGCGCGCGGCTTTCGTCAATCTCTACGGCAGGCTCGACAACGCGAGTTTCGTCAACACGTTGATGGATCGCTACGGCCTCCAGACCATCAACACGCCCGACCCGAACAGCCCTGACTCGGGCGCGAAAGTCGTCTTCTCACGCGCCGACCTGACGGCTCGGCTCAACGCCGGAACGCTCACGCGGGCGCAGGTTGTGCGCGCCATCGTCGAGTCGGATGAACTGTTCAACGCCGAATTCAACCCGGCCTTCGTCGCCATGCAATACTTCGGCTATCTCAAGCGCGACCCCGACGCGAGCGGCTACAACGCCTGGTTGAACTATCTCAACACGAATCCCGGCGACTTCCGCACGATGGTCAACGGCTTCGCCAACTCGAACGAGTATCGCAGCCGCTTCGGCCAACCGTAACAGTCAGGCGCAACTCGTAGAAACAGAAAATGGAGAAGGGAAGCAGACGCGCTTTCCTTCTCCATTTTGATTTTGCTGCCGAGCGCGTTTATGCGCTGGCCGCGCTGAGCGAGTAACGTTCGAGCTTGAGATAGAGGCCGCGACGGGTGAGTCCGAGTTCGCGTGCGGCGCGGGAGATGTTGCCTTTGTGGCGGCGCAGTGCGTCGGCGATCATACGGCGTTCGAGTTCGGCCATCGCGTCGGCGAGCGTGGAGTGCTGGCCGGAGAGCGTGATCGTGTTTCCCGTGCCGCCCGAGCCGAAGGGCGCGACGCTCGCGGGCAACGAGATGGGGGCGGAGATGCGTTTGAGTTCGGGTGAGAGATGATCGGGCGTGATCAAAGTGCCGTCTTCGGCGCGCGCCACGATGCGCTGAATTTCGTTGCACAACTGGCGCACGTTGCCCGGCCAATCGCAGACCATCAGGAGGTCAATCGTCTGCGGCGTGATCTGTATGTCGCGGCGATTGAACTTCGCGGAGTAGTGGTTGATGTAGTAGTTAACGATGGTCGGGATTTCTGAGCGGCGTTCGCAGAGCGGGGGAACGCGCAGGCGGATGACGTTCAGACGATAATAGAGGTCTTCGCGGAAGCGTCCTTCGGCGACCATCTTTTCGAGGTCGCTGTTGGTGGCGGCGATGATACGCACGTCAACCTTCTGCGGGCGTTGTTCGCCGAGCGGTTGTATCTCGCCTTCTTGAAGGAAGCGCAAAAGTTTCGGTTGCACGTCGAG
>DASYMM010000592.1:0-20351 GCA_036009085.1 Pyrinomonadaceae bacterium
AAGCTGGCGGCGTCCGGTTCAATCGAACCGGACGCCGCCTGCTTTAATAGTACTAAACTTTCCGCGTCAGTTGCTCGAAGCCTGTTGTTGCTGCGAGGCGGCGCGGGGGTCGTAGGGCGTGGCGAGATATTCTTTGGCGACCTTTTGCGCGTTGTCGTAGTTGATGCCGGTGGCGACGGCCTGATTGTATTCGTAGGTGGCGCGGGAGCGGTCGCCCTTCGCGTCGTAGGCGTTGCCGCGCTTGATGTGCGCCCAGACCTCGATCCAAGAAGGCTTGAGGTTGCCGTCCAAGGCCGCCCGGAAATTGTCGAGCGCGGGGTCGTAGTTGCGTTGTTCGAGATAGATCAGGCCGAGGTTGTAATAGACCCAGGAGTTCGACTTGTCGAGTTTGAGAGCCTCTTCGAGTTGCCGCTGCGCTTCGGCA
Source organism: Pyrinomonadaceae bacterium (assembly GCA_036009085.1). Taxonomy (GTDB): domain Bacteria; phylum Acidobacteriota; class Blastocatellia; order Pyrinomonadales; family Pyrinomonadaceae; genus JAIVJZ01. Next base: position 425 of record DASYMM010000592.1, read on the forward strand.
TACTGGCCTTCGCGATAGAGTTCGATGCCGCGACGCGCGACGACCGAGACGCGCAGGTCTTCCGAGAGACGCAGGATTTTGTTGTTCGGGTCAACGATGACTTCGAGCGGCGCGCCGTTCGATTCAAAGTCGAAGTCTTCGCTCTTCTCGTCAATGCGGACGCTCGTGATCTGGTTCTGGTTGTCGCCCTCGGCGCGCAGCATCACCTCGACGGGCATGCGCAAGCCCTCGAAGTTTTGCTTGACCGTGCCGCGCGCGCGAAACTTGTTCGTGCGCGTGCGTATGATCTGGTAGTCAACCGTGAATTCGGGGACGCCCGTGCCTTCCACCCAGCGCGCGAAAAAGTAGCGCATGTTCGTGCCGAGTTGCTGCGAGGCGAGGCGTTCAAAATCGTCAATCGAGACGCTCTTGCCGCGATACTGCTCGAAGAGCGCGCGCAGCAGCAAGTCGAACTTCTCGCGTCCGACCGTCTCGCGCAGCATGCGGAAGACCATCGCGCCTTTGTAGAAGACGATTGATTGATACTGCGGCGAGGTGTCGTCGAGCGTGGAAGGCGCGCGCAAAATGGAGGCCGATTGCTCGAACATCAAGGCGCGTTCCTGCATGTCGCGCTGCGAAGCGTCGAGCTGCGCGCCGGAGAGCATGGATTCGCGCAGCGCAAACGCGCTCCACTCGGCAAGACCTTGCGAGAGCCACGCATCGTCGAAAGATTTCAACGCGACCGTAAAGCCCCACCATTGATAGGCGGCCTCGCGCTGTAAGCGTTCCTCTTTCGTCGGACGATTCGGATCAAAGAAGCTGGCCGACAAAAATTGCATGCCCGGCGCGGCGTAAGCTTCGAGGCTGTCGTCGTCAATCTGCGCGATGGTGTAGCGCGTGCCGAACGCGGGCGCGCCGTACTGCTTCGTGTAGAACTGCAACGCCTGACCGAAGACTTCGCCGAAACGTTCGACGCGCATTTCGCTCCCCGGCTGCACGAAGAACTGCAACTCGTAACCGCCGATCTTGAGCGTGCGCGTCACGTAACGCCCGGCGGCGATGTTGCCGATGAGCGCGGGCTGGCGATGGACGAAGTGATAACGCGTCGTGCCCGCCGCGCCTGCCGACTGCGTCGGCGGCTCGTCGCTCGAACCGGCGACTTGAAAGCCTGTGGGGACGATGACGGTGATGTCTGCGGTGGCGCGGTCAGCCGCGTAGTCGTGGAAGGGAAACCAGCGCGCGGCGTACATCAGATAAGAGCCTTCGTTGCCGATGTAGGCCAGACGGCGCGTAACTAAAGGCCCGCCTTCCGCCGTGACGAGCGCGCCCGACCACTTGAAACGCAGCGTGATCGGCGTGTTCGCCGGGACGACTTCGCCGAGGTCAACGCGCACGTTCGGCCCGATGGATTCCAAGCCCGCAGGGTCTTGCACGAAGTTGGTCAAGGGCTTCCCGTTTCGCTCGATGCTCTCGACTTTGAGCGCGCCGTTCAGTTCAAAAACGACCGAGCGCGTCGTGTCGAGCGGCGTGAAGGTCACGTCGGCGTTGGCGCGCAGGATGTGTTCGGCGGGACGCAGTTCGACTTCGATGCGATAGTTGGTCACGTCGAAACGCGTCGCGCCGCCACGCTGCTGTGCGGAGACTGTGGAAGCGAAGGCGAGCGCGGCGAAAATCGCGACGAAGAGCGCGCGAAGGGCGTAAAAACGCGAGAAGGAGTTTGACATAAAATCTTTTCTGGACGGAGACTAGGCTAAATTTAACGTTGCTTCGGTCAATTATACATGCCGCATCTCCCGTTCGGGATGCGTGCGCGCGCCGCCTCACAAAGTTTCTGACTGTGAGAAAATCCACTGAGGCGATAAAAATTCTCCGGCGCGGCAAAATTTTAGATGAAGGCGGGGCGGGCACAGTTGGCTACCGGGCGCGTTCCTTTTTCAACTCCGGCTTGACAGCCGTAGGAACGTGCGTTCATGCTCTCGCTTCGGCACTCAAATTTGACAAATCCGACAAGGATGAGGACTTCCGGCGTCCCGTTCGGCTGAAGGCGAGCGCGGCGCACCCGAAAATTTCATGGAATACAGCGATCCGGCCATACGCCTCACGCTCCTGCCGCGCGACACCAACCCGCAGGGCACGATCTTCGGCGGCATAATCTTAAGCTACATAGACATCGCGGGCGCGGTCGAAGCGCACCGCCGCACGCAGATCGAGCGTTTCGTCACGGTGGCGATGCGCGAAGTCATCTTCCACCAGCCCGTCTTCGTCGGCGACTTGGTGAGTTTCTACGCCAGCACCGTTCGCATCGGCACCACCTCGATCACCATCCGCGTCGTCGTCGAAGCCGAACGCTACGGCGGCACTTCGGAGCGCATCAAGGTGACGGAGGCCGAAGTCGTCTACGTCGCCGTTGACGCCAACCGCCGGAAGATGAAGATCAATCGCGAACTGATACGCGGCGACGCGTCGGGCATTGAGCAGCACGAGACTTCCTGAAAGCGCGCTAGTTTGAAGGCGGCACGGGCGTCGTTGGCGGCGGTGTCGCTGTCGGCGGCGGCGGCAGCGGCTTCGCCGTCTGCTTCGGCGGGATGCGCGAGGAATGACCGGCGACGAGTTGCCAGCGTTCGTCGCGCCAGACGAAGACATCCGTGAAACGGCTCTGGCTCGATCCCTCTGTGCCCTCCTTGTTCTTGTAGGTCGTCGTCACACGACCGAACACCACCGCCGTCTTGTCGTAGAGATAGACGCGCATCTCGTCGGGCACGTAGGAGACGAGGCGCGGCGCGTCGGGCGCGGGCGGCGTATCGAGGCTCGACACGTCTTCCTGCTTCGTCGTGATGCCGCCGCCCGCGTCCGTGAAGATGAACTCGTCGGCTTCGATGCGCTCGAAGAAAGCCTTGTCGCGCCGCACGTTGGCGTCGCCGATGGCGCGCTCCAACGCCATCAATTCCTGCTCGGTCTTGAGTTCCTTGTCCGACTTCTTCTGCGCGGTTTGTCCTCCGGCGACAGTGGAGGCGAGGAAGCACAGGCAGAGAATCAAAGTGGCGCGTTTCATATCACAATCTCCTTCTCTAACTTTCCAGATAACTTTCTTTCGCGCGGCGTGCGGGCGCAAGCGACGCGCGACAGGCGATCTAGTTCAGCCGCGCTTGCAGGCGGCGGAGGGCTTTGTTGGCCTGCGCGAAGTCGGGGGCTTCGCGCAGGGCGAGGCCGTAGTGGCGCGCGGCTCGCAGCAGTTGGCCGCGCTGTTCATAGACGCGCCCGAGATTGAAATGCGGGAAGGCGTAGGATTCGTAACGCGCGGCGGCGAGGGCGCGCTTGAACCAGCGCACGCAGTTGTAGAGATCGCCTTTGGCGATGAGATAACTGCCGATGTCGTTGTAAGGATTGCCGAACGCGGGATCGACGCGAATGGCTTCGAGGCAGGCGTCAATCGCTTCGTCGTAGCGTTCCAGAAAACTATAAGTCCAACCGAGAAAGGTGTGCGCCTCGGCGGTCGGGTAAGTTTCGATGGAACGCCGGTACAACTCGATGGCCTCCGCATAAGCCTGCGATTGCTGCGCCTCATACGCCAGCCGGAACAACTCCACGGCCTCGCGCTTCGCTCCCGTTAATAAGGTACCCTCATCAAACATAAGAAAACAGTGACGAGTGACAAGTGACGAGTGACGAGTTAGAAAGCAGGAACAGCTTTCGGCTGATCGCTCATTACTTCATCGTTCGTCGCTCGTTACTCACTAACTTCATCGTTCATCGCTCTCATTACTTCCTCGTCCAGCACTCATTACTCGTTATCTCACCATTCACTATTCAGCCACTCGACGACTTCTTGCTCGTCACTTGTCACTCCGAGTGATGCGCCCATCGACGGTCGGGGCGATCTCTTTGGCGGCGGAGATGGTGTTCATGAGCATGGCGGGTTCGACTTGCGCCTCTTCGGGTTTGAGCAGGAGGGGCGCGTCTTTGAACATCGTGTAGCCGTCGCCGCCGCCGAGCACGTAGGTGTTGACGGCGAGCGTGTAGGTCTTACCCGGATCGAGCGGCGCACCATTTACCGTGATGCTCGTGACACGCGCGTCGGGAGCGAGCCGCCCATCGTAGGTGAAACGCAAGCCTGACACCTGCGGAAAGAGTCCGGCCTCCTTTTCTTCACGGACGCGGCTCACGCCATGTTCGAGCGCGGCACGCAGCGTCGCGCCCGTAATCTCGATCTTCACGATGGGATTCTCGAACGGGAGTATGGAGAGCACGTCGCGCTTGGTGAGCGCGCCGGGGCCGTAAGTGGTGTTTGAACGAATCGAGCCGCCGTTGAGAAGCGCAACGTCGGCCTTCGTGTAGCTGCGATAAGCGTCGGCGATGAACGAGCCGAGATTCGTTTCGCGCGAGCGGTTCGTCTCCTGTCGCGCGTCGAGTTCGGCGGTCGTGCGACCGACGGGCAGGTCGAGTTCCGCCGAAAGTCTCTTTTCGTATTCGGCGATGACGGCTGCCGATTGCGGCTCCTCCTCCACGCCGTCCGTGACGGGGATGATCTCCCAATCAATGCTCTCGACCGCGCCGCTGCGGCGTTGGATGTTGAGATCAATGCGACCGAGATTGCGCCCGTCCGAACCCATCTTGAAGATCGGCGTGCGGTCGGAGAGCGATTGCAGAACGGTGTGTTCGTGGCCGCCGATGATCACGTCAATGCCGGGGGCGCAGCGCGCGAGCCGTTTGTCGTGCTCAATCGTCAGATGCGTGATGGCGACGATGGTGCGCGCGCCGCGTTTGCGCAGTTGCTTGATCGTGTCTTTCGCCGTCAGGCAAGGGTCGCGAAACTCCACGTCCGCGCCGGGCGAAGACGACTGCTTCGTGTCGGTTGTGAGCAGGCCGAAGAGTCCGACTTTGACGCCGCCGAACTCGCGCACGACGAAGGGCGGCATGTCGCCGAAGAGTTTGCCGGTCTTGCGGTCGAAGACGTTTGAGCCGAGCCACGTGAATTTCGATTCGCGCATGCGCTCGCGCAGGATGGCGTCGCCGAAGTCGAACTCGTGATTGCCGAGCGCGGCGTAGTCGAGTCCGGTGGCGTTCCAGCCTGCGACCATCTGTTTGCCTTTGAAGATGTTCGAGGCGACCGAAGGGCCGAGCGTGTCGCCCGCGAGCAGGTAGAGCGTGTGCGGCGATTCTTCCAACACGATTTTCCTGAGCGTGGCGAGACGCGCCAGGCCGCCGCGCTTGCCTTTGTCCACGGGCGAAATCTGGTACACGTCGTTGACTTGCAGGAGCGTCACGCGCACGGTCTCGCTGGCTTGCGCCGGAGGGTTTTGCGCGAAGGTCGAGACGGCGGAAACTATCGCGAGCGCGAGCGCGAGCAGCGTGTGTCGCCGTGCGTTGAGGGGGCGGGGAACTTGCATGCGAACTTTTCTCTCCTTGAACGATAACTATAAATTCGCGGCTTAGCTTTTAGTAGTGTCCTCGTTCCGGCTTTCCCTTCCGCCTGCTTCGTGTCTTTGTGCCTTAGTGGTTAATGATTTTGCTTGCCGACTCACCACAAAGGCACTAAGCCACAAAGGAAAGACCGGGCAGAGGGCAGTTAGGCTAGGCCGAAGTGCTTGAATTATACTCGCCGCGCACAAGCCGCGCCACAAGACGGAAACTCGCGTGCGCCTTGTCGGAAGAGACCATGCGGGAGGAGCCGCCCTGCGTCCGTCCAGTTTATCTCAGACGCCAGATTCCATGCAGCCAGCACATAAACTTCAAGTCGCCCTCACAGACAATCGCGCGCCCGACCCGAACGCGGACGCCACAGCCTTTTGCGTCTTCAAGGACGAGCCGCGCCTCTCCGTCGCCGCAACGTTTGACGCGGGCTTGCGCGGCACGATTGAGAGTTTGCTCCATGCGGGCGAGTTCAAGGGAGACGAAGACGAGGCCACGCTCATCCACTTCGCAGAAGCGGCGGGCGCGGGGCGCAAGTTGCTGCTGCTCGTCGGCCTCGGCAGCCGCGCGGATTTCGAGTCGGCCGTCTTGCGCCGCGCCGCGGGGATAGCCGTGCGCAGTGCGCGAGAGGCGCGCGTCAAACATCTACGGTTTATGCTGCCCGATGTCGTTGATGGTGACGGGTCGGAACTCCTGCGCGCCGCTGCCGAAGGCGCGCATCTCGGCAGTTACGAAAACGACTTTTATCAACAGCGCGACGAGACGGAAGACGGCCAGCCGACGCTCGAACAGTTCAGCATCGCTTCCGCCGCTTCCGCCTCAAACGAAGAGGCACGCGCCGCGCTCGAACGCGCGCGCATCGTCTGCGACGCCGCCAACTGGGCGCGCACGCTCGCAGACGAACCCGGCGGGAGTCTGCCGCCGCGCGAGTTTGCGCGCCGCGCCGGGGAGATGGCCGCGGAGTTCGGCCTGACAATCGAGACGCTCGAAGCTGACGAGATACGCGCGCGGGGCATGGGCGGCCTGTGGGGCGTCGGGCAAGGTTCGGATGAGCCGCCCGCGCTCATCGTCGTGCGTTACGAGCCGGAAGGCGCAACGGAAGAGGATGAGTTGTGGGCGTTCGTCGGCAAGGGCATCACGTTCGACACGGGCGGCATCTCGCTCAAGCCAGCGGAGAAGATGGAGGAGATGAAGTCGGACATGGCGGGCGGCGCGGCTGCGCTCGGCGCGTTGCGCGCGATTGCCGAATTGAAGTTGCAGCGGCGCGTCGTGGCCGTCGTCCCAACGGCTGAAAACATGCCTTCGGGACGCGCGCTCAAACCCGGCGACATCGTGCGCACGCTCGCGGGCTACACCATCGAAGTCGTGGACACGGACGCCGAAGGCCGCCTCGTACTCGTGGACGGCATCGCCTACGCGCGCGAACTCGGCGCAACGCGCATCGTTGACCTCGCCACGCTCACAGGTTCCATCATCGTCGCCCTCGGCGACCATCGCACAGGGCTTTTCAGTAACGACGACGAATGGGCTGCGCGCGTCTCCGCCGCCGCCGCGCGCGCGGGCGAACCCGCGTGGCGCATGCCTCTGAGCGACGACTACAAAAAGAAGATCGAGAGTCCCATCGCCGATTTCAAGAACTACGGCGGACGCCCCGACGCCACCGCCGCCGCGCTGCTCCTCAGCAAGTTCGCCGCCGAGACACCGTGGGTGCATCTCGACATCGCCGCGACTTCATGGCACGAAGAAGCGCAACCCCACGCGCCCGCCGGAGCCACCGGAACGGGCGTGCGTACTTTAGTCGAACTCGCGAGCAGCTAGAGCGAATTTGAGTTGAAAATGTACAAGTTAAGACTCAACGCAGAGACGCAGTGAACGCAGAGTTCACGCAGATAGTTGAACGCTTCCTCTGCGTTTCCTCTGCGGCTTTGCTCTGCGGCTCTGCGGTGAAAGCTTTTTTATGTCGTCGCAACAAACAATTTTCCTCACAGGCTTCCCCGGATTCATCGCCGCGCGTTTGATCAAGGAACTGGCGCGCGACGGCGGGACGCGCTTCGTGTTGCTCGTACAGCCCGCGTTCGTGGCGCGTGCGCGCGAAGAGATCGCGCGGCTGGCGACGGAGACGGGCGCGAGCGCGGAGCGTTTTCGGATCGTCGAAGGAGACATTACGAGTCCGGCGCGTCTGGGGATGAGCGAGGCCGAGTTTGATGAGGCGACCGCAGAGACAACGGTGCTGTTTCATCTCGCGGCGATTTACGATCTCGGCGTGCGGCGCGAACCTGCGATGCAGGTGAACGTGGAAGGCACGCGCCATGTCAACGAGTTTGCGCGCGCGTGCAAACGTCTCAGTCGTTATCATTACGTTTCTACCTGTTACGTCGCGGGCTTGCGCGAGGGAGTGATTCACGAGGACGAGTTGGAGCACGCGGCGGGCTTTCGTAATTTTTACGAGGAGACGAAATATCTCGCCGAGTTGGAAGTCGAACGTTTGAAGGGCGAGTTGCCGGTGACGATTCATCGCCCGGCGGTCGTCTGCGGCGATTCGCGCACGGGCGAGACGGCGAAGTACGACGGCGTCTATTACCTGATCAAGTACCTGCACATGTGGCCGAAGCTCCTGTCGCTGGCGAACATCGGCAACAGGGATGTGCGTCTGAACATCGTGCCGGTTGATTTCGTGGTCGAGGCGATGGCGGCTCTGGCGCGCGATGCAGGCGCGGTGGGCGCGACCGTCCAACTGGCCGACCCGCAACCGCTCACCACGGGCGAGCTTTTCGAGACGATTTCGCACGCGCTCTCCGGGTGCGGCCCATTAGTGCGTTTGCCGAAGCCGCTCGTGCGCGCGTCGCTCAGCCTTCCTTTCTCGGAGCATCTGACGAAGCTGCCGCGCGTGGGCGTGCCCTATTTCTTCATCAAACAGACTTACGACACGACGCGCGCCGTCCGCTTGCTCGCGCCGCACAATATTTCCTGCCCGCCGTTTCCCTCCTACGTTCGCGCGCTCGTTGATTACGTCGCGCGCCATCCGAAGCTGTGAAGCCGTCGGTTAGTCGCTTTGCCAAGACTAAAACCTTCACCACAGAGACACAGATGACACAGAGGAGGCACAGAGAGTTGAGTGCTGTTTGTGCTGGATGCTTTCCTCCGTGCCCCCTCTGTGTCTCTGTGTCTGCGGTGGTGAGTCTTTCTTGCCGCTGAGCACACTTGACAAGGCGGCGATTTAGAATTATTCTAAATCCACTTTAAGTAAACATGGATTCAGGCAAGGAAAAACAGGGTGGCGGTGCGGCGGGCGCGCTGACGCCGCAGCGGCAGGCCGTGTTGCGGGTGGTGAGCGAAAGCGCAGACCACCTGACGGCGGCGGAGATTTTCGCGGGCGCGCAAAAACTGCTGCCGAAGATCAGCTACGCGACCGTCTACAACTCTCTGCGTTATCTGAAAGAGGCCGGGTTGCTGCGCGAGATCACGTTCGGCAACGCGGCGAGCCGTTACGACCGCGAAACCGCGCGCCACGACCACGCCATCTGCACCGCTTGCGGTAAGCTGCTCGATTTCGATCTGGCCGAAACCGTGGGCTTGATGCGTCTGGCCGCGCGCCGCTCGCGCTTCAAACCTGAATCTATACACCTGACGCTCCTGGGGCTGTGCCCCGATTGCACGGAGCAGCAACAGGCACAGCAGCCACAGCGCAAGCGACGGAAGCGTTGAAAATCGTGGGACGTTCGCGGCGCCAAGTTCTAACAGCCGCGCGCCCACATCTTAGAAATTTATAAGGGAGAAAAATTAGCAATGACTCAGACAGCAATGGTCGGCCAACCAGCGCCGGATTTCGATATGGCTTCGACGAAAAACCTGGAGAAGCTCGATCAGAACGTGAAGCTCTCGGATTACAAAGGCAAGTGGGCGGTGCTCCTGTTCTACCCGCTGGATTTCACTTTCGTCTGCCCGACGGAGTTGACCGCCTTTAGTGATCGTTACGATGATTTTGAAGGCATCGGCGCGGAAGTGATCGGCGTCTCGACCGACTCGGTCTTCTCACATCGCGCGTGGCTCAATACTTCGCGCGACAAGGGCGGCGTCGAAGGCTTGCGCTACCCGCTCGCGGCGGACGCGACCAAACAGGTTGCGCGCGACTACGGCGTGCTCGTCGAAGACAAAGGCATCGCATTGCGCGGCCTGTTCGTGATAGACCCCGAAGGCATCCTGCGCTACAAAGTGGTGCACGACTTGAACGTCGGTCGCTCGGCGGAAGAGACCCTGCGCGTCATTCAAGCCTTGCAGACGGGCGGCCTCTGTCAGGCCGAATGGAAGCCGGGACAGAAAACTCTCGCGGCTTAAGAGCAGTGACGAGTGACAAGTGACGGGTGACGAGTTAGAAACAGAAAAACTTGTGCTTGTGATAACTGACGGGTGGCGAGTTGAAAATAGAAACTCGTTCTTGTGATAAGCGGCGAGTGACGAGTTGGAAGACAAATTTAAACAGAGGTTCGCTTCCGCTTTAACTCGTCACCCGTCACTCGTCTCTTGTCAGTGATTTAGAGAGGTGTGTTATGCCGAGGATTGGGACGGAGATGCCTTCTCTGGAAGGCGCGACCGAGTGGTTTAATGCGACGGGCGCGCACGCCGAGGCGGAGGCGAAGGGGCAGCCGACGCTCGTTCACTTCTGGTCTGTCAGTTGCGGCATCTGCAAGGATAATATGCCGCGCGTGGCCGCTTGGCGCGACGAGCGCGCGGGCGAGGGCTTGCGTGTGATCGCCGTGCACATGCCGCGCTACGAGGCCGATACGGACACGGAGAAAGTGCGCGAGGCTGTTGCGCTTTACAACATCACGGAGCCGTGCGCGGTGGACAACGAGCACAAGCTGCGCGAGGCGTTTCAAAACGAGCAGGGCTACGTGCCCGCCTATTACCTGTTCGACGGCGAAGGGAAACTGCGCAGTTTCGCGGCGGGCGAACGCGGTCTGGGAATGGTCGGCGCGGCACTCGAACGCGTGCTCGCGGCGCACACGAGCCAGGCCGCTTCCTGAACAAGTCGCGCAGCGCGCGAAACAGTTGCGGTGAAACTAAAGAAGGCGATCTCGTTAACGAGATCGCCTTCTTCGTTTATTGAGTTGCGCTTGATCGCTTTAGCTTAAAAGAGCGTGGCGAACGCGTCGGCGAGGAAGCGCAGGATGAACCAGAGGATCATGATCGAGCCGACGAGGAGCGCGAGCAGGCAGAGCATGACAAGGCCGACGAAGAGCCAATCGCTGAGTCGTCCCTTGTGCGCGTCTGCGGCGTTGACGGTCGCGCGCTGTCGCAGCAGTTCGACGTTTTTCTGGTTAGATTTCCATGCGGCGTCGAAGAGATCGCCGAGGACTGGGATCGCGCCGAAGATGTAGTCCACGCCGATGTTGAGTCCCATGCGCAGGAGCGTGACTTTCGAGACGCGGTAGCGGACTCCGGCGGCGAGGATGTAGAACCCGACGATGGTGGTCGCCGTGTCGCCGATGCCGGGGATGAGGCCGACGATGGCGTCGAGTCCGAAACGCCAACCCGTGCCGGGGACACGGAAAATCCCGTCCATCCAACGACTCAGCTGGTCGAGGCTCTGCTCTATTTCAACCTGCGAGTGCCGCCTTTCGGGCGTGAGCGTGCTCGCGGCATTGTGCGCGGCGGCGGTGATGATGCCCGTCTCTTTTAATTCTCTCAACGCGAATCCTCCCCGTGTGTTGAACGAAATCGCCTTGCGCGATCAAGCATCGACACGACTAGACGCCGCCGTGTGCGGACGACCACACATCAGATGCGGTCGCGGCCTCGATAGTAGTACGCGGGCAAGCGACGCGAAAGCGGCGGCGGGGAAAATTCTTTGGGAAACTCAGAATATCTAACAAAAGCATGTAACCACGAAGACACACGAAACAACACGAATCAGGTTCGTGTTATTTCGTGTGTCTTCGTGGTTCGATTCTTTACCCGTCTAAAGTTTTGTCGGACGCTTTGAGCGGCGTGAACGTCCTCTGTGGAGAGTTATGTGCGCGAAGCGACTAATGCGCCAACTCGGATTCGAGCGTAACGCCCGTCAAGTTTACCGGCGGCAGATTGAAAGCGGGCGGGCGCAGCGATAGCTGATTAGCGGCGGGCGAGAGGGTTTCGAGACCGGGCGTTTCAAGGCGCGGCGATGCGGCGCGCGCCCCTGCGGAGAGAGACGCGGCGAGCAGCGCGGCGAGGGCTTCGAGAAGTTGCTGGTGCGCGGACTCATATTTTGGGAGGGTCGCGGAGTAGAGCGTGACGACGCCGTGGAGTTCGAGGCCGCGCATGATGGGGCAGGCGGCGAGGGTGCGGTAGGAGTCGTCGCGTGCGGCGAGCGCGGGCGGAAGGTCGAGGCGCGGGTCGGCGTTGTAGAACGGCTGGCCGTTGGCGAGCACCCAACCCGTGACGCCTTCGCCGGGGGTGATGCGGAAATTTTTGAAGAGGTCTGCGTGTCGCCCGTCGGCGTATGCCATGAGGGAATCGTCTGTGTGCGGCGGCGCGAGCGTGAGCGCGCACGAATCGTAAGGCACGAGCGTTTTCAGGCTCTCGATGAAAGCGGCGAACACTTCGTCCATATCGCGCGACTCGCTCAATCGGCGGGCGGTAATCGAGAACACTTCGCGCTCTGCGTCGGTGAACTCCGTCTCTTTCAGTTGGGCGTGGGGCGTGCTCGCTTCGGCGAGACCGGCGGCGGGCGGGACGTGGCGCGCGGCCTCCGATAGTTGCTCGACGGGTTCGATGCCGTAGGTCGGCGTGGTCGTGTTGCGGTGCGCCGCGATCTGCGCTTCAAACTCCGGCAGGTGCGTGATGAATGTGCCGACGACGCGCGGGTCGTACTGCGTCCCGCTCTGACTCATGAGATAGTCAATCGCTTCGGCGCGCGTCATGCCTTTGCGATACTGCCGGTCTTCGCGCACGGCGTCGAAGCAATCGACGACCGAAAGGATGCGCGCCGTCAGAGGAATATCTTCGCCCGCGAGTCCGTCCGGGTAGCCTTTGCCGTCCCAACGCTCGTGGTGCGAACGCACGACGGGCACGACCGGATAAGAGAAGCCGACGCGACCGAGTATCTGCGCGCCGACGAGCGTGTGAATTTTCATCTTCTCGAACTCGGCGGCGGTCAGCTTGCCGGGTTTCTTGATGATGTAATCGGGCACGGCGATCTTTCCGATGTCGTGCAGGAGCGCGCCCGCGCGCAGGGCTTCGACCTCCGCGTCGGTGCAACCGAGCAGGCGCGCCACCCCTGCGGCGTAAAGCTGCACGCGCAGGACGTGTTCGTGCGTCACTTCGTCCTTCGCGTTGATGGTGACGGCGAGGGCTTCGATGGTTTCGCGATGCGCCTGTTCCATCGTGGCGATGCGCTCCTGTTGCGCGCGCTCGATGAGTTTGAGTTGCTCGTCCATGCTGTCGCGGTAGCGGCGATGGCCGAAGTAGATGGCGAAGAGGAGCGGCGCGCCGATGGCGATCATCGTCAGCGCGCTGTATTGAAGTCCGATGTACATCAAACTCGCCGCCGCGCTCGTCGGCAGAAAAAGCGGCGCGGCCACACGGAAGTTCTCCTTCCAACTCGACATGATCGAGACGCCGAGCCGCGTGGCAAAGAGCAGGGAGATGACGCCCGTGTTGACGCTGATGTGGACGATGCTCGCCGCGAGCACGGCGACGGCGATGGCCGGGAAAGCCTGCCGGTCGCCGTGTGTGGCTTCGCCGAAACCGTAGCGCAGCACCGTTTGAAGGACACCGGCGGCGGCGGCGGCCGAGAGCGACATCATGCCGAACGAATAGAAGTTGCTTGAGAGACGGCGCACGGCGCGGCGCGATGAAGTGAGTCCTTCGATGCCCGCCACAAAGACGCACGCGGCGAAGCCGTAACGACACGCGATCAAAAGCACGAGCGCGTCCGAGAGCGTGAAGTTCATGCGCTCCTCGGACAACTTGAGGGCGGAGGGCAGCGGCAGCGTGTTGGGAAACATGCCCATCACGATGACGAGCGGCAGGAGCGCGAGCACCGTTAGTTGCTCCCGCCACGCGTGCTCGACGAAAAAGGTTCCGGTCGCCGCGAGCCACAACGCGAGACTGACGACCATCAGCGTTGTCGGGTAGATCGAGTTGCCTTTTACTGGCGTGTTATCTGGTGTCATGTTCCGCACGTTGAAGTTAAAAGATTAAGGGATTGAGAGACGGCAGGTTGAGAGGCGGGCGGGGCATTGCTGCGCGCCCGCCTCTCTGTGGTTTTAGCGGCGCGGGTAAAGCGGGCTGTTATTTGTGAGACGACGCACGCCGACGGGTACGGCGTCCTCGCCGAGTAGGATCACTTGATCCGGTTTGATGTCCACCGTCTTTGGATCGACCAGATTCGACGCCCAGATAGCTTCGTTGTCGAAGCTGCACCCGTTCAGCGCGCCGTTCGGAAACGACCCGTCGGCCAGAACATATTCGCTGGCGACGACAATCCCGCTCGCCACGACGATTCCGCTCGCCACCACGATTCCACTTGCCACGACGATCCCGCTGGCGACGACAATGCCGCTGGCGACGACGATGCCGTTGCCGAGCACGTAGGTTCCGTTCGCGTTCAAGTAGCCGTCGGCGATGGCAAAACCGCTCGTGATCGTCTGCCCGTCGGAGAGTCGGTAGCCGCTCGTCAGTTGGAGGCGAGCGTTGAAGGCGACGCCGTCCGACCAGACGAGGCCGTTGTTGAGCGGGACGGCTTCGCCGCCGATAGACGAAGTGATGCCGGGGACGGTGGCGTAAGTGATCTTCGAGTTCGTGATCAAGTTGTCGCCGGGGCGCGCGTGGTCTGCGTCCTGTCGGACGGCGCGTGCGAGCGCGACGGCGGCGTTGGTGTTCAGTTCGCCCGCGCCTTCCGTAATGATGCGTTCGTAGACGGACATCTGCCCGGTCATCACGCTCGTTTCGTAATAGGGCAGGCGTTGCGCCGTACGCATAAGGAGAGCTTTGACGAGGCGCGGCGTGAGCGAGGGATTGGCTTCGAGCATGAGCGCGACGGTGCCGGAGACGGCGGGCGCGGAGAAAGACGTGCCGCTCCACACGCGATACGTGCCCGTCGCAATCGGCTTCGTCGTCGTGGGATTGCCTAACACTACGCCGCCGAGCAGACCGCCGCCGCCGCTCGTCGTATAAGAACTGCTCGCCGTGGGAGACGTGACGGACGACTCCGCCGCGCCGATGCGATTGCCGGGCGCGACGAGGTCTGGTTTGATAAGCCCGTCAACGAGCGTGGGGCCGCGCGACGAATAGCTCGTTACCACGTCGTCCGAACGCTTGACGGTCTCCTGCGTGTTGGTCGCGCCCACGGTGATGACCTTCGGCGAATTGGCCGGGGAGAGGATGCCGCCGTAGATCGTCTGCCCGTTGGAATCTTTGCCGAGATTGCCGGCGGCGACGACGACGACGATGCCTGCGTCAACCGCGCGCCCCACGGCCTGGCACAGCGGGTCGGTCTTGTAGCTCTGCGTGATCGAAGTGCCGAGCGAGAGGTTCATCACGCGGATTTTGTAGGTTGTTTTGTTCTTGATGACCCAATCAATTCCGGCGATCACGCCGGAGACCGTGCCCACGCCCTGCGAGTTGAGGACGCGGACGCTGATGAGATTCGCCATCGGCGCGATGCCGCCGTAAGTGGGCGCGCCCGCGTGCGACTTCGCGTAGTCTTCGCTGGACTGACCCGTGCCCGCCGCGACTCCTGCGGCGTGCGTGCCGTGCCCGTATTTATCGAGTTTCGTGCCTTCGCCGGTGAAGTCCATCTCCTTCATAATGCGGCTGTAGGGCGCTTGGGTCGAGGGAGCCAAAAGACCTAAGCCGAGCAGACCGCCGCCGCCGAGCAAGCCGCCGTTTGAGTCGAGCTTGTAGCCCGCAAATTCCGCCGCGTCCGGCTGGCTGATGCCGCTGTCGAGCATGGCGATGCCGACGCCGTTGCCCGCGCCGCCCTTCGTCACGTCCGCAGGCAAGAGTTTGCTCGCGCCGGTCGCCACCTCAAGATGGCTCGTGTTGTCGGTCGTCGTGGCGAGCGTTCGCACCTCCGCGTCTTCCGACATCCATGCGACTTCATCGCGCGCCGCCATCTCTTCGAGTCGTTCGACGGGCACGTCTGCGACCATCAAGCCGAGTTCGTTCAACTCCTGCCGGACGCTTGCGCCCGCGCCCTGCAACATCGCGCGCGTCTCGTTTGCCGCAGACTCGTCGGCCAGATTGAGTATGACGCGCGCACGCTCGCCGCCGCCGCCCTTGCCCTGCCGCGAAGCCTTCGCACGCAGACGCAAAATGTCAGACATCTTATCGGGCGATGCGTTATCAAGCCGCGAGTTTCGGCGCGCGGAAGTTTGCGCGTGCGCTGCCGGGAGCGGCAACGCGCCCGTCATTGATAACAGGAGCGAATAAATCAGTAACAGGGTCAAGGGGGCTGACCTACGCATTTATATTGTTCCTCGTGTGATTAAAACTTTAAGCTGAATACCGGCAGATGTGCGCGGCGGAGGTAATGCTAGACGCTGATAGTTAAACAAACACCGTGCCGCGAGAAGTTTTTCTGGAAACACCGTCGCCGCCTCTTTAACGTGCGCGACACACGACGCGCTCCCGGTCTGTCTGACTCAGGAGCATCAAGCTGACCGTTCAAACAGACGTATAAGCAAGCCCGCCATCCGAATTGGAACTACCCCACGCGCGCGGCGAGCACTTCCAGTTTTTACGCGCGTTGCCTTTGCACGGAACTAATAATTTCTCTGCGCCCCCTCTGCGCTTACTCTGCGTCTGCGGCGGTGAATGCTTGATCAACTGGCATTCACCGCCGCAGACGCAGAGAAGTCGCAGAGGGGCGCAGAGAGTCCAATCCATTTGCGGTTCGTTATAAAAGTTGGAATGTGAGAGGGCGTTAGCGGATGCGCGTCATCTGTCGCCAGAAGAATCTGCCGAGGCGGGAGACGGGGTTGCGATTGGGTGTGCCTGCGTTTTCGGGCGTGAGGCCGAGGGCGGCGGCGAGTTGCGGGTTGGGCGGCGCGATGTCTTCGTCGCCGTGACGCTCGGAGAGCCAGCGGTCGAAGGTGCGCGTCACGGCGCGACGCTCGGCGACGGGCGCTTCGGCGATGAACGCTCCGCGCAAGTCGTCTAGTTCGGCGATCTCGAAACGGTTGGCTTCCGCGTAACGACGAAGGGCTGTGAAGACGCGCTCCTCGCCAAGGAGTTTGACGAGCGCGTCGTACATCAGCGCGCCTTTGGCGGAGACGATGGCGGCGTATTGAAACGAGTTGCGGTAGTCGCGCGCGGGGCGGTCGGCGGGGAGGTCTTCGCCGCCAAAGGTGCGATAGATTTCATAGACGCCGCGCAGTTGATCTTCGCGCGCGGCCTGTGCGCGAATCGCGCCGTGCGTCTCGCGGTAATAGACGAGCGCAGACCAGTGCGCGAGGGCTTCGTCGAGCACGGGCGCGCGTTCCGGCGAGTTGCCGACGAGCATGCCCCACCATTGATGCGCGAGCATGTGTGCCGTGGCGAATTCCAGACTGTCTTCGACCGAGGCGCGCTGCTCGCGCACGAGTTCCGGCAAATTGCGTATGGCGGGCGAATCGAAGTCTACGTAGAACGCGCTGGCGATGATGCTCAGGTTGGCAAACTCCGCGCTGCCGAGTCCGGCGACGAGCGGCGCTTCCGCCACCGTCAAACTCTGCGCGGGGAGCGCGCCGTAACGCGCAGTGAAGACGCGCACGGCCTCCGCTGCCGCGTCGAGCACGCGCCGACCGATCTTCTCGTGCTCCGTCGTCCAGACGGAACGCACGCGCACGCCGCCGACGTTTCGCTCCGCCGATTGCAGACCGCGCCCCGCGATGATGGCGAAGTTGCGCAGGCTCTGGCCGGAAAAGGTGTTGAAACTGCGATTGCTTGCGGAATCTGGATTGGGCCTCTCACGCTTGGACGGCGCATCGCCCGAAGTGAAGACCGCGACATCGGCGGGCGCGTCAATCGCCACTTCGTAGTCGGCTACCTCCGTGTGCATCGGGTCGCCGACGGTGGCGCGCACCTCGCGTTGCCACTCGTCGCCGTTGCGCACGGCGAGCACGGGATAAGCCGCGCCGAGCATCAACACGCCGCGCGCGCGAAAGTTGGTGTCGCGTGCGCGGCGCGTCTCGCGCGTGTCGCGCAAGGCCGCGCCGAGTTGTTGGATGACGTGCGAGGGGAGGCTGGTCTCGTCCGGGTCAATTTCGGGGACGGAGCCGGTAAACGCGATGCTGATCTCGGTCGCCTGACCGGCGGCCACGGGTTCGCGCAGGTTGACGCGCAGCAGCGTCGCTTGTTCATCGAGCGCGTAGGCGAGCGCGGTTTGCGTCTCGGCGTGGCGCACGCTCTTGATCTCGATGCGCGGTTCGTCTGCTACCTCTGCCGTCGTCTCTCCTGCGCCGTTTGCGGGAGGCGCGGGCGGCGCGGCGCGGTTCGCATCGTTGTTGCCGTTGCCGCCGCTACTACGTAAATTCGCGTAGAGGTGAAAATAGACGACGGACGCGGGGCGCGTGTCGCGATTCACCCAGCGCACGCGCTCGGTCGCGCTAAAAGTGCGCGCGTCGAAGTCTAGAGAGAAAGAGAGTTCGTAGGACGTTCGCGCCGGAGCGGGTTTACTTTGCGGCGTCGGCGTTGCCGCTGTCTGCGCGTTGAGCGGGGCGGCAGAGAGTAGCGCGAAGATGAACGCGTGGAAGACTAGGGCGGAGCGGATTTTCACCGCGAAGGCACCAAGACACGAAGGAAATGGCGCGCGATTCCTTCGTGTCTTGGTGCCTTCGTGGTGCAAGTCTTTTCGCAAACAGGTCTCCGGCAAAAGTTATTTTCGCGTCGTCTCCGCGACGTTGATGCTGCGGATGCGGTCGCCGCGTGTGAGGCGGTCAACCGTCTCCATGCCTTCGACGACGCGCGCGAAGACCGTGTAGCCGCCGTCCAGATGCGGCTGCGGCGAATGCGTGATGAACCACTGCGAACCGCCCGTGTCTTTGCCCGACAGAGCCATCCCGACCGCGCCGCGCGCGTAGGGCACTTCGTTGATCTCGCAGCGAATCTGATAGCCGGGGCCGCCGTTGCCATCGCCGCGCGGGTCGCCGCCCTGCACGACGAAGTTCGGCACGACGCGATGAAAAGAGATGTTGTTGTAGAAGCCGCGCCGCGCGAGTTCGACGAAATTATCAACCGTGAGCGGCGCATCGTTCGGCAGAAGTTCCAGCTTGAACGCGCCCTTGTCCGTGCTGACCGTGGCGAAGACGCGCATTAGCCTGCGCGCGAGCGCGCGACGATAATCGGGCAGACGGTTGCGCGTCGCGACCGTTTCGATGCGCCCGTCTTCCGAGTTCGTTGTATCGGGTTGCGCGGCGGCGAGGATGGCCGCGGCGCGGCGTCGCAAGAGGTAATCGGGCGAGTCGAGCGCGGTCTTGATGGCGGCGACCGCCGGTTCGGATTTCTGTTTTGCGAGCGCGTCGAGGATGGCGAGCGCGGCGTCGTTCATCTCGTCGCGCAAGGCCGTCGTGAGCGCGAGGGCGAGCGCGCTCGTGTTCTCGTCGTCGGGCGGGAGTTCGCCGAGTTGACCGGCGGCAGTGGCGCGCACGATCACGTCGGGCGCGGCGAGTTGCGCGCGCATGACGAGCGCGCCGTCGGGCGGTTTGAAGGCGGCGATGGCCGTGAGCACGTCGGGCACGGCGAGCGCGGGCGTCGCCGCGTCGCCGAGCATCGCGCGCAGGGCTAGCTGCGCGTCGGCCTGCACGGAGACCGCGCTATTGCCCGCACGCGTGCCGGACACGGCTGCGATCTCGCCCAACCCTTGCGCGATGGCGGCGTAAGTCTGCCAAGAGATGCGACTGTCGGGCGCGCGGAAAGCGAGTTGGTGGAAGGGGCGTTCGCGCAAATATTGACCGGGCGCGATGCGCGCGGCGGCGATCTCCGCTTCGGGCAAGCTCCACTGTTCGGCGTCGCGCAGCGTGCGGAGAAGTCCGAGCGCGCGTTCGTTCGCAGTGCCAGCGAGGATGCGGCTCAAGCCCGTGACCAACTCCGACAGTTCGTTCAACTCTGCCGGACGCGACGACGCGTTCGCCGTCTTCGCCGCGCGATAAGCGGTTAACAAAACCTCGCCGCGTTTGACGAGCGGTTCGACGGCGCGCGCATCTTTCAGAGTTCCGAGCGAGCGGAGCGCGCTGACGCGCACGCGTTCGTCTTTGTCGTTCGCGGCGTGTTCGAGCAGCATGTCGAACGCGTCTTTGTCTTCCGCCACGCCGAGCGCGCGTGCGGCGTTCGCGCGCACGATTGGATCAGCGTCCGACAAGAGAAGCTTGCGTAGTTGCTCGTTCGCGTTCTTCGCGCGCAGGCGCGTGAGCGTGTTCGCCGCGTCGGCGCGCAGGCGCGCGTCCGTCGAGTTTAAAAAGAGAGCGACGACGCGCCCCGCGCCTTCGGGACGCGCGCGCAAGACCGCCGTGAGTCCGAGCAAGGCGACTTCCCGGTTCGCCGCGAGTCGTTGTGTTTGCTGCTGCGGTCGCAGCGATGC
>DASYMM010000593.1:0-21205 GCA_036009085.1 Pyrinomonadaceae bacterium
GCGCTCAAACGCCTCGGCGTGCCGCTCCCCGATTCCACGCGCAACTGGAAACTTCAACCGCTCGCCGCCGACTGGCCGGTCGTCGCCAAACTGCTCGACTACCGCACGATGCAAAAATCCCTCACCAGCTACGGCGAAAACATCCTCGGCGAGATCAACAAAACCACCGGGCGCATCCACGCCAACTTCCACCAAATCGGCGCGCCCACCGGACGCTTCGCGTGTACCAATCCAAATGTGCAACAGGTGCCGCACGCGCCGGAGTATCGCCGCTGCTTCCGTGCGCCGGACGGGCGCAAGCTAGTCATCGCCGATTATTCGCAGATCGAGTTGCGTATTCTCGCGCACGTTACGGAGGACAAGGGCTTCATTGACGCGTTCAATTCGGGCGCGGACTTGCACCGCGTCACCGCCGCGCAGGTCTTCAACACGCCGCTCGAAGATGTGACGAAAGTGCAGCGCGATTTCGCCAAGCGTCTCAACTTCGGCGTGGTTTACGGCATCGGCGCGCAGCGTTTTTCCATGATGACGGGCATTCCTCTCACGGAGGCCGAGAGCATCCTCGCGCGCTACTTCCAGACTTATCGCGGCCTTGACACGTGGCTCCGAGAGGCCGCGCGCAAGGCTGTGCGCGAACGCACGGCGCGCACCATGTCCGGCCGCCTCGCGCGCTTCAACTTCGACGTGGAAGACCGGCAGGCCGCCTCGCTCGCGCAGCGCAACGGCAAGAACATGCCGATTCAAGGCGCGTCGGCAGACATCCTGAAACGCGCGCTGCGCCTCTTGCACGACAGGTTGAAAGAGACTTCGGCGCGCGTCGTCAACATCGTGCACGACGAGATCGTCGTCGAATGCGACTCGGCGCAGTGCGAAGAGATCGCGCGCGTGGTGGAAGAGGCCATGTGCGCGGCGGGCGAGGAATTCGTCACGCGCGTGCCCGTCAAAGTGGAGACGGAGATCGCAGATGAATGGGTGAAATAAGTCCCATAGGGACGTTTGATAATAGCCCGGCGATTTATCGCCGGGTGTAAGCGTGAAGAAAGAAAAGGGAGTCCCGCAGGGACGGTTGAGTTAACTATTCAATCGTCCCCACGGGACTCTCATAACATTTATGCTCTGCATCCCCGGCGATAAATCGCCGGACTATTATCAATTGCCCCTGACGGGGCATAGAACCCGGCGTGCCGCACGCGGGTCGCGTCTCCGTCAGACATTTCATTGCCGTCCCAAAGCGTTGTATCATCCGCCGCTAGCTTAGTTTGTTAGTCCTCGCTTTTGTTAGTTCCTGTTAACTCACACCCGGCTCAGGCGTCCGCCCGCCGGTTATCAATATAGGAGTCCGCCCGACATGAAAAACTCAATTCGCCGCGCCGCCTCTGCGCTGCTCTTCCTCGCACTCTTTCTTTCGCCCTTCATTTCGCGCGCCGCGGATTTCCGGCGCGAGGTCGTCTATCAGATCATCACGGATCGTTTCTTCGACGGTAACTCCGCCAACAACAACCCCGCGCAGAGCGCCGGACTCTACGACGCGACGAAAGCGAACTGGCGCGCTTACTGGGGCGGCGACCTGCAAGGCATCCAGCAGAAGATGTCTTATCTCGCCGGGATGGGCGTCACGGCGATCTGGATTTCGCCGCCCGTGGACAATTTGAACACCAACATCCCCGACGGCAACGGCAACCCGACCGCTTCCTATCACGGCTATCAGGGGCGCGACTTCAAACGCATCGAGGAGCATTCCGGCAGCGCGTCGAACGCCTGGACGGACTTCGATAATCTCGTCACCGCCGCGCACGCGAACGGCATCAAGGTCATCGTTGACTTTGCGCCCAACCATTCGACGCAGGACAACGCCGCAGAGTTCGGCGCGCTCTACGACAACGGCACGTTCCTCGGCAACTACACCAGCGACACCAACGGCTACTTCCACCACAACGGCAACATCTCCAACTGGGACGACCGCTATCAGGTGCAGTACTACACGCTCTTCAACCTCGCCGACCTCAATCAGGAGCACGCCACCATTGACGCTTACATGAAAGCCTCCGCCGCGTTGTTCCAGCAGCACGGCGTTGACGGCTTCCGCATTGATGCGATCAAGCACATCACCTGGGGCTGGCAGTACAGCCTCGCCAACGCCATCTACACGAACGGCGACAGCTTCCTCTTCGGCGAGTGGTATCAGACGAGCACAGGCGACCCGCTCTACCGAGACTCCTACAAGTACGCCAACAAGAGCGGCATCTCCATGCTCGACTTCCCGCTCAACACGGCGATCCGCAACGTCTTCGGCTCAAACGCCAACTTCTCCGACATAGATGCCGTGCTCACCGCCGAAGCCGCGAACTTCACCTGGGATGAAGACCTCGTCACGTTCATTGATAACCACGACATGACGCGCTTCCTCTCGCTCCTGAACAACAACAATCGCCTCCACCAATCGCTCGCCTTCATCCTCACGCAGCGCGGCGTCCCTTGCATCTACTACGGCACGGAGCAATACCTCCACAACGACACCACCGGCGGCGGCGACCCCTACAACCGCCCGATGATGAACGCCTTCTCGACCACAACCACCGCCTACACGCTCATCAACCGTCTCTCCACCCTGCGCCGCAACAACCCCGCCGTCGGCTACGGCACGACGCAGCAGCGTTGGATGAACAACGATGTCTATATCTACGAGCGCAAGTTCTACGGCAACACAGTCCTCGTCGCCATCAACAAAAACGAGACGACTTCGTACCCAATCACCGGACTCAACACCGCGCTCCCCGCCGGCGCCTATTCCGATCAACTGATTGGCTTGCTCGGCGGTTCAAGCATCAGCGTTACGGCCGGGTCGGGCGGCAACAATCCCGTCTCCAATTTCACGCTTCCCGCGCACACGGTCGCCGTCTGGAGTTTCGTCGAGTCGCCCGCCGCGCCGCAGATCGGCGTGATTGGCCCCACGGTCGCGCAGCCCGGCGTGCGTGTCACCATCGGCGGCAAAAACTTCGGCTCGACCACGGGCACGGTCAAGTTCGGCACGACGACGGCGAGCGTCGTTTCGTGGAGTGCGACGAAAATCGTCGCGACCGTCCCCGTCGTCACGAACGGCAACTACAACGTGACCGTCACCAACTCGTCCGCGCAAGTCTCGAACGGCATCGGGTTCACCGCGCTCGCGGCGAAATTGATCCCCGTCACCTTCACGGTCTTCACCGCGTCGCCGACGCAGACGGGCGATTACATCTTCCTGACGGGCGACACGGTTGAGCTGAGCAACTGGGCGACGACGTGGGACGCCGCCGTCGGGCCGATGCTCACGCCGAATTATCCCAACTGGTTCCTGAACGTGAGCGTGCCCGCCGGGAAGACGCTCCAATTCAAGTTCATCAAGATCGCCGCCAACGGAACCGTGACGTGGGAAGCGGGCGCGAATCACACCTACACAGTGCCTTCGAGCGGCGTCGGGTTCGTCAACGTCAACTGGCAGTATTGATGCCGGTTGACGTTGAGATTGATTAAAAAGTAAGACTCACCACAGAGACACGGAGCAAAACCGCAGAGTGGACGCAGAGAAGACATCAAATTCTCTGCGCCCACTCTGCGCTCCGCTCTGCGTCTCTGCGGTGAAGTTTTTCAGTCTAGATGAGAGACGCGATGAAGAAGTTTTTCATTCTCGCAGCGTTGTTTTTGGCGTCGGTTCTTTACGCGCAAGCTGTCACGACGGCGAGGCAACAGTCGCCATCGTCTCCGACGGATGACGCGAACGCCAGAGCGAAGCCACAGGCGCGGCCAAAGGTTGACCCGGCGGTCTTGAAAAAGTATGCCGGGAGATACGAACTGGGCGCGGGCGTGATTCCAATCTCCACGCTCGACGTGACATTTGAGCAGAACGAACTCTGGGTCAAGCCTTCGCTCGTCAAAAAACGCAAACTCCTCGCGCGCTCGAAAAAAGTTTTCCTCGACGAGATCGAAGGCACGCGCTACACGTTCAACTTCGACGAGGAAGGGCGCGTCGCAAGTCTCACCTTTCAATTTGAGGGCAGCAGCTACACGGCGCAGAAGGTTGTGCTGCCGCCGCCGAGCGTGAAAGGAAACACGACCTTCAAGCTGCGTGGCTACGCTGACGCGCAGGTCGTCGTGCTGGCAGGCTCCTTCAACAACTGGAACGAATCGCAGTTGCTCTTTACGCGCGAGGGCGACGCGTGGGTCTGCCGCATTGATCTCGCGCCCGACCGTTACACCTACAAGTTTATCGTTGACGGCAACTGGATACTCGACCCCTCGAACGCCGAGACGGAAGAAGACCAGTACGGAAATCTCAACTCGGTGCTCGTGATTAAAGCGAAGTAGGGCGCGACCGTAACTTTTCACCGCAGAGACGCGGAGCCCAGCCGCAGAGTTGACGCAGAGAAAATCATTAAATTCTCTGTGTCAACTCTGAGACTTGGCTCCTCGTCTCTGCGGTAAGTTTTGGTTTGCCTTAGCTCAAGCTGCGCTTCTGCCTGCGCCACAGGAAAAAGATGGGGATGCCTGTGAGCACGAGCAGGTAGCCGATGCCGGATGTTTCGGGCGTGAGATAGGCGAGGTCGAGGACGAGCAGGAGCGCGAGCGTGATGTAGATGAGCGGCACGAGCGGGTAGCCGAACGTGCGATAGGGACGCGGGGCTGCGGGGAGTTTGCGGCGCAGGATGATGACGGCTCCGACCATCAACGCGTAGAAGACTAGATCGGCAGAGACGATGTATTCGAGCAGTTGCGTATAGACGTTGCCGTAAGTGACGCTCACGTCGCGCGTCTGCACGTTGACGGTCTCGGTGACGGTGCGCGGCAGCGTCAGCAGCGCAGCCCAGACGCCTTGAATGACGAGCGCGACGGCGGGCACGCGGCGCGCGTTCAGAGTGCCGACGCTGCGGAAGAACAACCCGTCGCGCGCCATCGCGTAATAGACGCGTGCGCCCGCGAGGATGAGTCCGTTGTTGCAGCCGAAGGTCGAGACGATGATCGCACAGGCCATCAAAATCGCGCCGCGCTCGCCGAAGATCACTGCCATCGCGGCGGTCGCCACGCGATTCTGCGGCGCGGTCTGGATACCTTTAAGCGGGAGCGTCAAGACGTAAGCGAGATTGGCGAGCAGGTAGAGCGCGACGACGAGCGCGCAACCCCGGAGCAGCGCGCGCGGCAGATTCCGCCCCGGTTCTCTGACTTCGCCCGCCGTGAACGTCACGTTGTTCCACGCCGATTGCGCGAACAGCGGCCCCACCATCGCCCGCCCCAGAAGCGCGACGAGCGCGAGCGTGCCCGTCAAAGCGAGGTCAACCTGCGCGCCCTGCGGCGTCCAACCGTTCGCAGGGGAATCCCACCACGCGGAGGTGAAGGCCGCGCTTCCCGCGTTTGCGCCGAAGACGAGGCCGAGCACGATGAGCGCGGCGAGCGCGGCGGTCTTCGTGAAAGTAAAACTGTTCTGGATGAGCTTGCCGAGTTGCAACCCGCGCGTGTTCGTCGCGGTCAGAAACAGAATCATCAGGACGGCGACGAGTTGTTGCGTCGAAAGACTGACCGCGTACTTGCCGAAGAGACGCACGGGCGCGACGAGATAATTGTTGGCCGAGACCGTGGGCGCGAGCACGCCGATGAAGTTGGCGAAGGCGATGGCGACCGCCGCAATCGTGCCCGTCTGGATGACCAAAAGCAGCGACCAGCCGAACAGAAATCCTATGGCGGGGCTATAAGCCTCGCGCAGGAAAACGTACTGCCCGCCCGCCCTCGGCATCATCGCCGCGAGTTCCGCGCAACAGAGCGCGCCCGTCACGGTGAGCACGCCCGCCAGAGCCCACGCCGCGAGCAGCCACCCCGGCGCGCCCACCAGACGCGAAGACTCCGCCGACACCAAAAAGATGCCCGACCCGATCATCGAGCCGACCACGATCATCGTCGCATCGAGCAGGCCAAGCCCGCGTTCGAGTTTCGGCGCGTGATGTTTCTCGTCAGATGTCACAGCGTTATCGTTTGCGATTCGTGCGGGGTGTCCGCTTATGGCGGATGGCTTCGCGTGTTGTGCCCTTCAATAATCTACCGGGCAAGTTTAGTTCGTCATCTATCAGCACGTCTGTTGAAATGCCAACAACGCGCGCGTACTTCAACAAAATAGGCAAAGGCGGCTCGCGTGTCCCTAGCTCGTAACCTGAGACGGCACTACGTAAAACCTTTGCATCAAGTCCCAAGCGCACAAGCATGGCATCTTGTGAGAGATCAAGCGCAAGTCGGATTTGCAGAAGTTTACCTGCTAGACGCTTTGGCCTCGGACGCGGTGAACTTCCCATCAGGATTTACCCCCTGATGGAATATTCAAGTCACGGATAAGTTTGACTTTCGCTGCAATTGCAGCGAAACTGTTTTTGTATTTTGTTATCGCTGGGAGTTTGCGCTTACTTGTATCCCTTGCGGCACTCATCACGAGTGATTCGTAGCAGCGTGGCGCATCGTTCGTTGCGGGCGTGTCAAAAGTTCAGAATCATGCGAGGGGCATAACATAACAAACCGGCGCGGTTATTGTCAGCCTAAGTTTTATAGATAGAGTTGGCGGGGAGTTAGCCATGAGTGAGGCAGAAGGTAGAACGAAGAAGCAGTCCGAGCAGTCGCGGGCGGCGATGCTCTCCTTCTTGCATGACTTCGACCCGGATCATCTCGTGCTCCCGCATGACGAGATTCGCCTCCTCGCTTTGATCATCAGCACACGCGACGGCGCAGAGCCGTTCATCCGCCGGATGGTGAATATCTCGGAGAGCTTGAGAGCCGGACGCATAGACGCAGTTGCAAGGCTCGCGCGGCAAAGCAGAGATCACACGTTGACGGAACTACTCGCGCCGATGTCGCAAGCCGTTAGCGACGGTCGCATCGTGGCGGCTCGGAATACGACGTTCCTCGCCGCGAGTTTCGCGTATCAGAACAGCCTCGATTATCTGCGCGAGTTGATGAAGTATCTCAGCCAATTTAAGCCGGGTCGCGCGCCGCTGCATCTCTATGCTGAATGCAGAAAGCGTGCGACCCGGCTGCGTTAGCGTGTGAATCGCGGCAAGTTAGAATTGACACTCGACGGTGTAATAATTCCATGTCCCGCCAACTTGCTCGCAAGCGTACACGTCTTCGAGATAAGAACAAGCGCAAACACTCGCATTAAATATTCCGTTGTTCGCTATGCACCCTTGTCTCAACAAATTAGGACAAGATGCCGCCGCAGCTTGCACATTGGCGGGAGCGGTCACGGTTACGCCTAAACATGCGACCAGTACGCTCAACATGACGAGTCTCTGCACGATTTTTCCTAAGATTGTTTTGCCCATGAGGTTTCTCCTTAAGCTGTTTCCGGTGGATGTGAGGCTGACGAAGTTGAGGACAATCGTCAACAGAAAAGCGTTCTGAGGGACACGCGCAGGATATGCCGGGGCATGGAGGATGTCAATAGACACGCACTTTTGCATGCGCTTGACAGCCAGCGTGCGGCTCACCTAGTCTTGATGGTTAGAAATTCATAAACTTCTCTATCTCCTGCCGAGTGATTTAGACACGGGTACGCGAAAATATTTCCTATGATTAAAGATGAACTGACAGAGTTAATCGCCGCGCGCCGCGCGCACGTGGGCGTGATCGGTTTGGGTTATGTGGGCTTGCCGCTTTCGGTCGAGTTCGCGCACAAGGGGTTTCAGGCGACAGGTTTTGAGGTTGACGCGGAGAAGGCCGCGCAGATCAATCGCGGCGAGTCTTACATCGGCGACGTGCGTTCGTCGCTCGTGGCGGAACTCGTCGAAGCGAAACGCCTGCGCGCGACAACGGACTTCGGCGAGTTGTCGAAGTGCGACTGCGTGATCATCTGCGTGCCGACGCCTCTGCGCAAAACCAAAGAGCCGGACATCTCTTATATCCTCGCGGCGGCTGAGGAGATTCAAAAGTACCAGCGGCGCGGCCAACTCATCATCCTCGAATCAACCACCTATCCCGGCACGACCGACGAAGTGTTGCTCCCGATGCTCGAAGAGCGCGGCATGAAACTCGACGCGGATTTTCTGCTGGCCTTCTCGCCCGAACGCGTTGACCCTGGCAATCCGCAGTTCCAGACGCACAACATCCCGAAAGTCGTCGGCGGCTCGACGGACGATTCCACGGAAGTCGCCGCCGCGCTCTACGGACAGATCGTGAATAACGTCCACCCGGTTACGTCCGCGCGCGTGGCCGAGGCGGCGAAACTTCTGGAGAACACCTTTCGCGCCGTCAACATCGGCATGGCGAACGAGATGGCGCGCCTCTGCTACGCGCTCGGCATAGACACCTGGGAGGTGATCCGCGCGGCGGCCACAAAGCCTTTCGGCTTCATGCCCTTCTACCCCGGCCCCGGCATCGGCGGCCATTGCATCCCGCTCGACCCGCACTATCTCTCTTGGAAAGCGCGCCAGCACGGCTTCGATTCGCGCTTCATCGGGCTGGCCGAAGAAGTCAACTCGCGTATGCCCGATCATGTCGTCACGCTCATTGCTGATGGGCTGAACGACGAACGCAAGGCTCTCAAAGGTTCGCGCGTGCTGCTGCTCGGCGTGGCTTACAAGAAGGACATCAACGACGTGCGCGAAAGCCCCGCGCTCTCGATCATTGATCGCCTGCGGGCGAAGGGCGCAGAGGTAAGTTATCACGACGAATACGTCTCCGAGATTCGCTTCGACGACGCGCACACCGAAAGCGCGGGCGAGCCGCTCCAATCCATCGCCCTCACGGACGACGAACTCAAAGCGGCTGACTGCGTCGTCATCGTCACGGATCACTCGACGGTTGACTACGCACGCGTCTGCGAACGCTCCACGCTCATCGTTGACACGCGCAACGCCCTCAACGGCGACCTCCGCCGCAAGAGTTGCGCGCGCATCATTCGACTCTAAAAGTTTCAGGTTTCAGGTTTCAAGTTTCAAGTCGGAGAAGACGTATAACCTGAAACCTGAAATCTGAAACTTGAAATCATGCTCAAAGTTATTAACGTCGTGGGTGCGCGCCCGAATTTTATGAAGGTCGCGCCGGTGGTCGAGGCGATGCGGCGGCGCGCGACGGAGTTTGCGCCGCTCGTCGTGCATACGGGGCAGCACTACGATGCGCAGATGTCCGGGGCGTTCTTCCGCGATCTTGAATTGCCGGAGCCGGACGTTTATCTCGGCGTCGGGTCGGGCACGCACGCGGAGCAGACGGCAGCGGTGATGCAACGCTTCGAGCCGGTCGTCCTGCGCGAGCAGCCGGACTGGGTCGTCGTGGTCGGAGATGTCAACTCCACGCTCGCGTGCGCGCTCGTCTGTGCGAAAGTGGGCGTGCGTGTGGCGCACGTCGAGGCGGGCTTGCGCAGCCGCGACCGCACGATGCCCGAAGAGATCAACCGTCTCTTGACCGATCAAATCTCCGACCTCCTGCTCACGCCCTCGCCCGATGCCGACGCTAATCTGCTCGCCGAAAATATCCCGCGTGAGCGCATACGCTTCGTCGGCAACGTGATGATTGATTCGCTCTACGCGCAACTTGAGCGCGCGAATCGTTCAAGGATTCGCGAAGAGTTGGGCTTGGGGCGGGGAACTGATTACGCGTTAGTGACGCTGCATCGCCCCTCGAACGTGGACGCGCGCGCGCCGCTCGAACGCATTCTCTCCGCGCTCGAACAGATCAGCGAACGTCTCCAAGTCGTCTTTCCCGCGCACCCGCGCACGCGCAGCCGTCTGGAAGAGTTCGGACTGACGAAGCGCATCGCCGCCCATGCGCCGCGCCTGCGTTTAATCGAACCGCTCGGCTATCTGGATTTCCTGCGACTCTACAGCGGCGCAAAGCTCGTGCTCACGGATTCGGGCGGCATACAGGAGGAGACGACCGCGCTCTCTATTCCCTGCCTCACCCTGCGCGAAAACACCGAACGCCCCGTAACCATCACGCACGGCACGAACCGCCTCGTCGGCACAGATACCGCAGCGATCACCGCCGCAGCCTTCGACGCGCTCGAACACCCGCGCGCAACCCTCCCCCCGCTCTGGGACGGACAGGCCGCCGACCGCATCCTCAACGCCCTGCTCGAACAACAATGGCAGAGACCATAAGACGCCGTTCAATTCTGGCAGATGACGCTGGCGTGCCGCGCCACCAGACGCCACTTGCCTTGTCGCTTCATCCAGATATTGGTGTAACGACGGTTAATCGTTTTTCCCGCATCGGGAGAACTCCCCTTCGGCACGGCCGTCTCCCGCCCCATCACGATAACGGTGTTCCCGTGAACCTCGATGGCTTCTGGCTCTCGCACGAATGAAGAATAGGTAACTGCGCCGGTGCGGATTCGATCCGCTTTATCTATTCCGTTGAACGGATTATTGACCATGAAATCTTCCGTCCAAAGTTTATCCAGAGCGGCCAGATCGCCACGCAGAATCGCCTCGGCATGAGCATGGTCTAGCTTCCTGATCTCCTGTTCAATCGCAGCCTTCTGTTTCGCGCCCTGCGCTAAGACAAGGCCGGGCGACAGGACGACCAATGCCGCTACGAGTAAAATCAAACGCATCATTTATCTCCCGCGAGGGAACTCGTAAATTTACCGCACACGTCGAAGCGGCGTAACGCCCGGATTCAGAGGTGTGCATAAGGACGCTGCGGCGCGTCAAGCGCGTGTGGCTCAACGGGCGTTCCAGCCCCCGGCAACGAATCTGAGTTCCGGTCAGTTTGTCTCGACGATTCGATTGGCGGCGCGCGGTTCAAGTTCCGTCAATCCGAGTTCGCGTATCGAAGCGTTGATGATTTCCGAGACCACTTCGGGCGTGTAATGTTTTTCGATGTGAAGACGCCCGTGTTCCGCCAGCCGCTCCCACAAATCTTTCTGCTCGTAACCGCGCACGACTGCCGAGGCGAAAGCCTGCGGGTCGTCGGCGATCAAGACTTCGTCGCCGTCGGTTAAGCCTAAGCCTTCCGCGCCGATGGTCGTCGTCACGGCGGGCAGTCCGTAAGCGAGCGATTCGCCGAGTTTGCCCTTGATGCCCGCGCCGTAACGCAGGGGGACGACCATCAAACGACAACTCCGAAAGAGCGGCTCGACATCGGGCACGTAGCCGAGCACTTCCACGTCGGGCGCGGCGTAGGCGGCGATCTCCGGCGTTACGTTGTCGCCGACGATGTAGAGCCGCACACCGGGCAGAGACTTTTTGACGAGCGGGAAAACATCGCGCATCAAGTGATGCACGGCGTCTGCGTTCGGACGATGCGCGAGGTTGCCTAAGAAAAGCAGGTGCGCGCGTTCCTCAAACGGCTTGCCGCGCGCGTGCAGCGGGTGAATCGTGGGGATGACTTCGATTCTGACGCCGTGCGTCTCACGCGCGACGGCCTCTCTGTCTTCGGGCGAAGTGCTCCAGACGAGATCGCAAGAGCGTGCGAGCCGGAGTTCGACCTCTCGATATCGCGCGGCCTCTTCCGCCGTGCGCGCCTCGCGCGTCAACTCGTGTTCGCGCGCGAGCCGTATGAAATGAGCGTCAACCATATCGAAGACGATCTTGAGCGACGCACCGCCTTTTCGCCGGAGACTGCTCAACAAACTGTCCGCGACGCGCGGGCGACTTAAAATCGCGGCGTAAAAGTTTCTCGTGCGCAGCAGGCGCGTGTATTCCACGAGATGCGCCGTCTCGATACCTTCTTTCCACAATTGTTGTTCGTATTCGACGCCGTGCGTGCGATTGAGCGGCACGAAGACCGGACGACTCCAACGCGCAAGCGATTTCAAAATGAACATCATGCGCGCGCTGCCCGCATCGCGGTCGGGCGTCGGGAGGCGTTCGTCGAAGACGATGATCGAGGGCGCGCGTTTGCGGTTCGAGGCTTCGCGCGCGCGCAATTCGTCTTCCGGCAAATTTTCGCGCTCCAACACCTCGCGCCACTTCTCTACAAACTTCTCGCGGTTCGTCGCCTGATAGCGTTTGAAACTCGCGCCCGCGTCGCCCCCGTGGGTCGCGCCCTCTTGATGAATGAGGCGCGACATCGGTTGATAGACGACCTTGCAGCCGAGCGAGCGAATGCCGAAGCAGATGTCCGCGTCTTCGTAGCAAGCGGGGGCGTAGCGCGGGTCGAAGCCGCCGAGTTGCTCGAAGAGTTCGCGCCGGACGAGGAGCGATGCGCCGGAGCAGTAATCAACTTCGCGCGCGAAGTTGTAACGCCGGTCGCCGGGCGAGCCGCCCAGACCGTAATGAAACTCTCGCCCGTTCTGCCAGACGAACGCCCCGGCCTCCCGCACGCGTCCGTCTGCGTAAAGCAACATCGAGCCGACCGCGCCTATCGCCGCATCGCCCTCGATGGTTTCGAGCAGGTGCTTCAACCATCCCGGCAGGACGACGTTGGCATGATTCAAAAAGAGTAGATAACGACCGCGCGCCGTCGCCGCGCCCTGATTGCAAGCGTCGACGAGGCCACGGTTCTCTGCGTTATCAATGACGGTGACGAGACCTTCAAAATGCGAGAGTAGTTTCGTCGTCTCATCGGTCGAAGCGTTGTTGACGACGATGACTTCCGTGTCGGCGAAATCAATTTCTCGCAGGAGCGAGCGCAGGCATTGAAAGGTGAACTCGACGTTGTTGAAGACGGGGATAACGATGGAGGTGCGCGGCTGCGGCTGCTTGTCGCTCGTGTGCGGAGCAGTGCGTGCGGCGGAGAGCGCGCCGGAGAGGAAGAGAAAATCGTGCGCGCCGAACGGCGGGAGTTGAGCGGGCACGAACCTGTGGGCGGGCGAAACGTTCCATGCCTTGTGAATGTCCAGCCCGTGCCGGGCGGCGAGGCGCAGGAGGCGTTGGCCGAAGTTGAAAACCTGCGCGACGAGGCTGACGAGCGCGCCGACCGTGGCGACGAGCAGACGCTTCAAAGCCAGTTTCAAAGAGAGCGGCAGGTTTTCCTCAAGCCATTTCTTCATCGCGTGGAAATTTTTACGAACGCTGCTATCTAGGGACGCTGCGGCGGCGCGTTGTGCTCATCCGGGGGCGGCGCGTTGAAGCGCGTCGTCCAATCGAGGAGCGGGCGCACGACGCCGGGGATGGGGCCGATGTAATCGCCGCGCGCGGAGTCGCCCTGCTGCGGGCTGTCGAGCACTTGAAAGGCGACGACGTTGCGCGCCTGCGCGTGGAGCGTCGTCGTCGGCGTGTGCGACATGACGGAGACGTGCGCGCGCAGCGTCCCCTCGGAGAGCAGGTTGCCGGGGAGCGTGATGATGCTCGTGTAGCGTCCGACCGCGCGCGCCGTGCGTCGCCACTCGTCGCTCGTGTCGTGCGAACTGAAGGCGTGCACGCCCTCTTCGTTGTGCAGTTCGACGTGCGGCGTGAGGATGTGTCCGGCGGCGAGCACGTCGTATGTGATCTCCACGTGGATGGGGCGGCGGATGTCGAAGGCCGTGGCGAGCACGCCCGCCTCCGAGAGCACGCGCACGCGAGCGAGGCGCACCGCGTCGTTACCGGGAGCGTCCGTGTGCGTCGGCCATTCGCGCTCCGCAGAGATGTTCCAACTCGCGCTCAGGTAATCGTTGACCACGGCCTGCGGTTCGCCCTCGCTCACGATCCGCCCGGCGTGGAGCAGGATGACGCGGCGGCACAGGCGCGTGACGGCGGGCATGCTGTGGGAGACGAAAAAGATCGTGCGCCCATGCTGTCGTATGGCGTGCATCTTGTCCAGACATTTTTGCTGGAAGGCCGCATCGCCGACGGCGAGCACTTCGTCCATGATCAGGATTTCGGGTTCGAGGTGCGCGGCGACGGAGAAGGCGAGACGCACGTACATGCCGGAGGAATAACGCTTGACGGGCGTGTCTATGAATTTTTCTAGTTCGGAGAAGGCGACGATCTCGTCGAACTTGCGCTCGATCTCTGCGCGGCGCATGCCGAGGATCGCGCCGCTCAAATAGACGTTTTCGCGCCCGCTCAACTCCGAGTGAAAACCCGTCCCGACTTCGAGCAGCGAACCGACGCGCCCGTACATCTCGACGCGCCCGGTGGTCGGCTTCGTCACGCGCGAGAGAATTTTCAGGAGCGTTGACTTGCCCGCGCCGTTTCTGCCGATGACGCCGATGAGTTCGCCCGGTTGCACAGAGAGATTGATGTCGCGGAGCGCCCAGAAATCGCGCCGCCGCTCCCCGGCCTGCACGTCGTCGTTGTCGCCTCTGCGTTTGAACGCGACGCGTCCGAGCGCGCCGCCGACCAGATCGCGGAAGGTCAGGTAGCCGGGATGCAGGCCGCCGAGCCGGTAGCGTTTGCTGACATTTTCGATTGTAATAATCGGTTTCATCGGCGCGAGTTTAGATCAGGTCGGCGAAAGTCTCTTCGATGCGGCGGAAGATGTAGAAGGAGAACGCGAGCGCGATGGTGGTGACGACGACTGCGAGCAGCGTCGCCGTGCGGTCGAACGTGCCGCCGGTGAGCGCGGCGCGGAAGCCCTCGACGATTCCGGTCAGAGGGTTGAGCGCGATCAGGTGTCGCCAGCGTCCGGGCACGATGCTCGAAGGATAGATGACGGGCGAGGCGAACATCCAGAACTGGATCAGGAAGGGCACCGCGTGGCGCAAGTCTCGATACTTCACTGTGAGCGCGGAGATGAGCATGCCGACGGCCAGCGCGAGCATCACCGAGAGCAGCAGGAAGAACGGCAAGAGCGCGATGCCCGAATCCGGCGCGACGCCGTAATAGACGAGCATGCCGACGAGAATGAGAGCCGCGATGATGAGATCGACCAACCCGGCCGCGACCGCCGCCGCCGGAATGAAGGCGCGCGGGAAATAGACTTTGGTGATGAGGTTCGTGTTGTTGATGAGGCTGTTGGTGCTGTTCGTGACGGAGTTGGAAAAGAACGTCCAGATCAAAAGACCCGTGTAGGCGAAGAGCGGATAGGGGACGCGCCCGGTGTCGAGTCCGGCGAGGCGATTGAAGACGAGCGTAAACAAGAGCATCGTGGCGAGCGGCTGGATGATCGCCCACGCCGCGCCGAGCGCGGTCTGCTTGTAACGCACCTTGATGTCGCGCCACGTCAGGAAGTAGAGCAGTTCGCGATACGCCCAGAGGTCTGCGAAGGCAAAGCGCACGCCCGCGTCTTCCGATTCGATCAGGATGAGCGGCTTATCTTGCAACGCGGCGTCGTCGTCGGCGTCGTGGGAAGCTGTCGTTGCGGGAGGCGTTACGGCTTGTGTGGGCGGCGCGGTGCGTGCGGCGTGGCGCGTTGGAGACGCGATTGGTTCGCTGGTGTGTGAATCCATCAAATTCGAGTCGCGTCCGAAGGCGTTCTGAAGTACGTGTGTCGGCTGATAGCGCGCGTCCGGCAGCAGCCGGAGAAGTTTTTATTTCAACAGGACAAAGGCAAGTCTAGACACCGGACGGGGAAGCGTCAAGAAAGGGATGAGGGCGGAGGGATGAAGGATGAATCAGAACAGCACTCACACGCTTGAATGCTTTTCTGATTCATCCCTCCGCCCTCCGCCCTCATCCCTTTCTTCGTTTGCGTCTGCGTAGTGCGGTGGTGCATTCTGTCGGACGCTTCGGTGCGCGTTAGCCGCGTGCGAAACGCCGGAAGCAGGGGAGTGATAGATCACACGTTAAAGAAAATTCT
This sequence comes from Pyrinomonadaceae bacterium, assembly GCA_036009085.1. Taxonomy (GTDB): domain Bacteria; phylum Acidobacteriota; class Blastocatellia; order Pyrinomonadales; family Pyrinomonadaceae; genus JAIVJZ01. The sequence continues at coordinate 15,613 of DASYMM010000593.1, forward strand.
TCCACGTCGTTTGAGGATGCGTCTGGGCGCGGTGCGTCGCGGCGTGCGTGCGCTTGCGTTTAGGACGGAGCGACAACGGCGACGCCTGCTCGCGGACGACGCGCTGGCCGCGACGGAGCGCGAACAGCTTGCGGCGGTGGAGAGCCGCATCTCGCCGCGCGATACGATGTACACGGGCGACGGCGCGCACTATTTCAAGGTCGGACTCTCGGCGATGCGCGAGGTGGAAGCGGCCTTGCGTGCGGCGAAACTAACGTCGGTCGGTCGCGTGATCGACCTGCCGTGCGGCCACGGGCGCGTGCTGCGTTTCCTCGTGCGACGCTTTCCCCAAGCGCACTTCACGGCCTGCGACCTCGACCGCGACGGAGTTGATTTCTGCGCGCAGACCTTCGGCGCAACTCCCGTCTATTCCAAAGAAGACCTCGACGCGCTCTCGTTCGACGCGAGCTTCGACCTCATCTGGTGCGGCTCGCTCGTCACGCACTTGAACGAGCCGGCGACGCGCGCACTCTTCCGTCTCTTCGCGCGGCATCTCGCGCCGGGCGGCCTCCTGGTCTTCACCGCGCACGGCGATTTCGTCGCACGCCGCATGCCGACGGGCGAGTTTGATTACATGCTGACGGGCGCGCAGGTCGAGTCGCTCAGGCGGAGTTATGCGGAGATGGGTTTCGGCTACGCGGACTACGCGGAACAGGCCGGCTACGGCGTCTCGCTCACGTCGCCCGCGTGGATTCGCGCGCAGCTTGCAGCGACAGGCGGACTCCGGGAAGTCTATTTCCGCGAGCGCGCATGGGACGATCATCACGACGTTTACGGGTACGTGAGGGAAGATTGAGAGCTTTATTTGCATGAGTCCCTCACGGGACAGCTAGATTGGCAATGAGCCGTAGCGTTCGCCCGCGCGTTGCTGCGCGCGCGTGCGGCGGCGTTTGAGTAGACGGTGCGGCGTGAGCAAACCGGCGAGGAACTTGAACGCTTCGCCGCTCGTCTGCGCGCCGCGCCAGTTTCCCGACGCCAATTTGAAGGCTTCCAGCTTTTCGCCCCGTCGCATGAATTCCTGCGCGCTGCGAAACCGTGCGAGCGTTTGAAACTTCGCCAGCTCCTTTGCGCCGAGGCCGAGCGCGGCGGCCACGCGCTCTTGCGCAGAGAGTTTTTCGCGGAGCATGAGCGACAGGTTGCGGCTCGTGTTGTAGCCGTGCTCGCGCCAGGCGGAGAGCGTGCGCGGGTCGAACGCAAACTCGCCTTCCGCGCTCAGGCGCAGGTAGAGTTCGTAATCTTCAAGGCCAGCCGCTTCGTTCCAGCGATGCGCGCCGAGCGCGTCGCGCCGATAGACGACCGTGGGGCTGAGCGGCGCGAGAGTTTCCAGCAGCATCCGGCGGACGCTGCCGTCGTGGTAACGCGCCCAGTCAGCCGTGTGGTCTATGATGCGACCTTCGGCGTCAATGCTGTAAGCGTTGCCGTAGGCGAGGACGGCGCGCGGGCGCGCTTCCAACACTTCGACGCGCGCCTGTAAGAACTGCGGCAGCCAGAGATCGTCCGAGCCGAGATAAGCGAAGTAGCGACCGCGTACGTTACAGCGCGCAAAGCCTTCGTTGAGCGTCGCGCACAGGCCGCGATTCTCGCGCGCGATAAACTCGCACGCGGCAATCGGCGAGTCGCGCAAAACGCGTTCGATGATCTGCGGCGAGTTATCCTGTGAGCCGTCGTCTATCACGACGAGTTCGCGCGGCGGAAGCGTCTGCCGGAAGATCGAGCGTAGAGTTTTTTCGATGAACGGCGCGTGGTTGTATGAGGGCACGACGACGGCGACGTGCGGCTCGTCGTCGGTCTCCGTCCGGTCGGGCGTGTCGGCTGGCGCATTAAACATTCGGTCTCTATATTAAAACAAGTCCGGTCTGGCATGAGAGTCTTGCACCTACTCGATTCGCTTAGTCGCGGCGGCGCGGAAACGCTCTGCCTCGATGTGTGCCGCAACGCGCGCGCGAACGGACTCGACTTAACCTTCGCGGCGACGGGCGGCGGCGAACTCGAAGACGACTTCCGGCGCTCCGGCGCAGACTTCGTGCGCCTCACGCGCTCGCTCCCGCTCGATCTGAAATTGACAGGGCAACTGCGCGAGTTGATCCTCGAACGCGAGATCGAAATCGTGCATTGCCATCAAGCGGTCGAAGCCCTGCACGCTTACCTTGCGACGCGCGGCGGCAAGCGCGGCAACAGCAATGGGCGGCGCGTCAGGCGCGTGCTCAGTTTTCATCTCTGCACGGCGGACGCGAAGAATCGCCTCGCCCTGAAGTTTCTCGCGCCGCGCATGGACGCCTGCGTCGCCGTCAGCCGCGAACTCCTGTCGTGCCTCGAACGGGAAGGCAAATTCGTGACGGGCAAAAATTTTCACGTCGTCTATAACGGCGTGGACGCGTCGCGGTTGGAAGCGACAAGCGACGGCGGCGACCTGCGCGCCGAGTTGAAGTTGACGGAGAGCGAGTTGCTGTTCGGGATGGTCGGTAACTTCTACGCCGACGGGCGCAAGGATCAGTTGACCGTGTGCCGCGCTCTGCCCGAAGTGTTCGCGCGCGTGCCGCAGGCGCATTTCGTGTTTGCCGGAGGACACGCGGAGGATGCTTCGCGGATTTACGAGGAGTGCGTCGGTTTTTGCCGCGAACAGGGAATCGCGGGGCGCGTGCATTTCTTAGGCGGGCGGGCGGATGTCGCGGGCGTGCTCCGCGCGCTGGACATCTTCGTCTTCTCTTCGCGCAAGGATTCGTTCGGCGTCGCGGTCGTCGAAGCGATGCTCGCGGGCGTGCCTGCGGTCGTCTCCGACATCGGCGCGCTCCTTGAAGTGACGAACGGCGGCGAGTACGCGCCCGTCTTTCGCACGGGCGACGCGTCTGATCTCGCGCACAAGATCGTCGCGCTCGCGGGCGACGGCGCGCTAAGAGTTGAACTGGCGGAACAGGCGCGTCAGTGGGCGCGGCGCGAGTTCGGCATCGAGACGCACATCGGTAATTTGCTCAAACTGTACAAGTCTCTCGCGGGCGTGCCATGATCTCGCCTGCTTGAGTCAGGACACAGATTCGATCACTTGATGAACAGGAAACCTCCGCGCGTGCGCGTATTGATGGGGATGCCTGATAGGGAATCTCTGGGCGGCCCCGCGGCTTGCGAACCGCCCTTCGTCGCGGAGTTGCAAAGGCTCGGCGCGGAGGTTGTGGAGGAAACTTACGTCTATGGCGAGCGTCTGGGCGGGACGACGCTCCGGCAACGCATCCTGCGCGTGCTCTCGACGGCGAGGCGTTTGCGCCGACGACTCCGGCGCGAAGGCGACTTCGACATCGTTCATCTCAACTCTTCTTTCGACACGATGGCGCTCATGCGCGACGCCGCGACGCTCCGGCTGCTGCGACCAACCCGCGCGAAAATCTTCATCAAGTTTCACGGCTCCGACGCCGCGCTCTTCGCCCCGCACGCCAGCGCGTTCCGGCGTGCGCTCGTGCGCTTCGTGCTCAAACACGCGGACGGCATCGGCCTGCTCTCGTCGGAAGAGCGCGAGAATTTCGCGCGCGCGGGAGTTGACCGGCGCAAACTCTTCGTCGTCAAAAACGTCGTGACGGGCGCGGAAGAAGATGAAGGAGAAAGCGCACGCCTGACGCACGGCGCAAGTTCAACGCAAAGCGTAAGCGCGCCGGAGACGGCGGACAGCGCAAGCTTGCGCGCGAAGCTGAACGTTGCCGGCGAGGCGACGCCGCTTCTGCTCTTCATCGCGCGCTTCATCCCGGCCAAAGGTTTGTCGGACGTAATTGACGCGTGCGCCATCCTGCGCGACGCGGGGCGCGAGTTCGAGTTGCTCTGTCTCGGCGACGGCGAGGCGCGCGCGGCGGCGGAAGCGCAAGCGGCGCGTCTGAACTTAACGGGGCGCGTGCGCTTCTTCGGCTACGTGCCGGAAGCGGAGACGGGGGAGTTTTACGCGGGCGGCACGATGCTCGTCTTCCCCACGTATCATTACGAAGGCTTCCCGATGGTCATTTTCAAATCAATCGCGGCGGGGCTGCCCGTCATCACCACGCGCATCCGCGCCGCCGCAGACTATTTGCGCGAGCCGCAGAACTGCCTCTGGGTCGCGCCGCAGAATCCGCAGATGCTCGCGGAAAAGATCATCCAACTGCTCGACCGGACGGACACGCGCGCCTCCATGCGTCGCAACAATCTCGAACTCGCACGGCAGTTTACCGCGCGCGTCGTAGCCCCTGAGTATCTGGAAATATATAATCAACTCGTCGAAAGTGTGACCTCAAAGCCATGAACTGCCACTCAACCCTTTGCGCCTTAAGTTTTAACTTTGCGCCTTTGCGAGAACGCCTTTCCCGCACAGGCGCAAAGAGGAAAGCCGTGAGGCGCAAAGAAGAAAGCGCATGAAACAGATTTTGCAAAACTATAAGACGGGCGAGGTCTCGGTCGCCGAAGTGCCGCCGCCCATCGCGCAGCGCGGGCGCGTGCTGGTGCGCACCGCCGCTTCGCTCATCAGCGCGGGCACGGAGCGCATGGCCGTCGAACTCGGTCGCAAGAGCCTGCTCGGCAAAGCGCGCGAGCGTCCCGATCTCGTCCGGCAAGTCATACAGAAGGCGCAGCGCGAGGGCTTGATGAACACGCTCACGGCCGTCCAATCGAAATTGAACGCCTTGAACGCGCTCGGCTACAGCGCGGCCGGTTTTGTGTCGGACGTGGGCGACGACGTGACGGATTTTCGCGCGGGCGACCGCGTGGCCTGCGCGGGCGCGGGCTTCGCCTCGCACGCCGAAGTGCTCTCCGTGCCGCAAAATTTATGCGTGCGCGTGCCCGGCGCGGTTGACTTCGAGGCGGCTGCCTTCGGCACGCTCGGCGCAATCGCCTTGCAAGGCGTCAGGCTCGCCGAACCCACGCTCGGCGAATCCGTCGTCGTCATCGGACTCGGCCTCTTGGGTCAACTCACAGTTCAACTCTTGAAGGCGAACGGCTGTCGCGTCTTCGGCGTCGATCTCGACCCCGCGAAAGTCGAACTCGCGCGCACGCTCGGCGCGGACGACGGCTGCGTGTCGGGCGGCGAGACGTTGCAGACGGTCTTGGATTGGTCGCGCGGGCGCGGCGCGGACGCGGTGTTGATTACGGCGGCGACTTCTTCCGATCAACCAATCGAACTGGCGGGCGAGATTTCGCGGCTCAAGGGGCGCGTCGTCGCAGTCGGCCTCGTGGGGATGAACGTGCCGCGCAAAATTTATTACGAGCGCGAACTGACGCTCAAAGTTTCGATGTCATACGGGCCGGGTCGCTACGATCCAGAATACGAGGAGCGCGGCCACGATTACCCTTTCGCCTACGTGCGCTGGACGCAGGGGCGCAACATCGAAGCCTTTCTCGATCTAGTGGCGGCGGGGAGCGTGCGTGTCGCGCCGCTCATCACGCACAGGTTTTCCATCGCAGACGGCGAGCGCGCCTACAACCTGATCGCGGGCGAGACGAAGGAGCCTTACCTCGGCGTCGTGCTCGGCTACGACACCGGGCGCGAACTCGTGCGGACGATTGACCTGCGCCGGAGCGAAGACCGCACCGAACGCGATGCCGC
>DASYMM010000594.1:0-8983 GCA_036009085.1 Pyrinomonadaceae bacterium
GTGAGTGCCTTGAATTTCTAACCGAACTAAAAAAAGAGGGCGGTTAAGGATTAATCCCCAACCGCCCTCGTTTGCTGTAGGTCGCTTGCTCTGTCCGAGTTACTTCGTCAACTCGTCCGCGAGTTCTTTGGCGTCGAAAACCTTGCGGAGGATTTCGAGCATCCCGCGCGAGTCAACGGAGATCGTGCGGTTGACCGCTTCGTCATAGTAGAAGTTGCCGACGATGGATTGACGGTTGCCGTCGAAGACGAGGCCGACGAGTTCGCCCTTCTTGCTGATGAGGGGCGATCCCGAATTGCCGCCGATGATGTCGTTGGTCGAGATGACATTGAAGGGCGTCTTCAAATCAATCGCCGACTTCTTCCCCGTCCAGCGCGGCGGCAGGACATACGGGAACTTGCTGCCAAACTGGTTGACGCGGTCGTAAAGTCCGCCGAGCGTGGTGTAGGGCGTGACCTGTTTGCCGTCGTCCTCCTTGAAGCCTTTGACCGCGCCGTAAGAGAGACGCAGGGTGAAAGTGGCGTCGGGGTAAATCTTGTCGCCTTCGGTTTCAAAGAGCGCACGCGCGATCTTGGCGTAGGCCGAGCGTTCGACGCCGAGCACTTCGTTGTTGTAACGCTTGCTCAAGTCGCGCGCCTCACGGTCTATGCTGCGCGCGAGTTGAATCATCGGGTCGGTTGATTCGTCAATCGCCTTTTTGCCGCCCGCCGCGAGTTGCTTGCGATAGTTCGCATCTTTCAACTTCGAGCCGTCAATCAATTCGGCGGCACGCGCTTCCGGCGTCTTGCCCGCGAGGATGCGTTTGACGAGTTCGTGATCCGCGCCGTAAGCCTCGCGCAGGAAATCGAGCGAGTCGGCGAGTTTCATCTTCTCGTAATCGTCGTACATGTTCGTCTGCGCGTAGAGCACGTTTTCGAGCGAGGCGCGGCGCGCGTCGGTGAACTCGGGCAGGCGTTCGGCGTTCGGCTTCGCGCTCTCGTCGGCTAAACGGACGAGCGTGCGCGCGTAGTTGAAGAGGACTGTGTTGAAGCCCGCGCCGAGGTCTAGGAAGCGACGGTCGCGCTCGTAGGCGGCCAGATCGCGGCGGCCTTTGGCAATCGCGTCCCACGCATCGCCATACTGTTTCTGTCGCTGCGGGTTCGACATCACGGCCTTGCGCAGTGTGTCTTCCGACTTGCGCTTGTAAGAGATGAGCGAAGGGTCTTTCAAGCCGCCGAGTTGCCCGCGATAAACTTTGAGCGCGTTCTGCGTGCTGTTGAGTTCGTTCTGCCCGCGACGCGTCTGCTCCTCGCCCATCGCCATGTACTTCTTCAAGACCGCTTCGCGGCGTTCGAGCATGCGTATGACGAGCGGGATGCTGGTGTCGCGCAAGGCTTCGACGTGCGCGACGGTGTTCAGGCGTTGCGTCGAACCGGGATGGCCTGTGACGAAAACCAGATCGCCATCCTTCGTGCCGTCCTTCGCGAAGCGTAGATAATTCTCGACGCGCGCGGGCTTGTCGTTTTCGTAGGCGCGGACGAGTCCCATGTCAATGTTGAAGCGCGGGAACTCGAAGTTGTCCGGGTCGCCGCCGAAGAACGCGGCCTGAAATTCGGGCGCGAAGACGAGGCGCACGTCCGTATATTTTTTGTAACGATAGAGATTGTATTTGCCGCCCTGATAGAGCGTCACCACGTCGCTGCGAAAGCCCGTCTTTTCGGTTGACTCTTTTTCGATGGCGGCAATCGCCGTGCGGCGCGCGTTGAAAGCGTCGCCCGCAGACATCTCCGGTTTGACCGAAGCGTTGACGCGATCCGTCACGTCCTCGATGCTCTGTAGGACGTTGAGTTCATAGCCGGGAATCTTGAGTTCCTCGGCGCGCGTGCGCGCGACGAAGCCGTCCTTGGCGTAATCTTTTTCCGCCGAACTGAGTTCGCCGACGGCGTCTTCGATGATGTGATAATTGGTCAGGACGAGACCTTCAGGCGAGACGAAAGAACCCGACCCGTTGGGGAAGCGCACAGAGGCGAGTTGCAGACGCTTCAAAAATTCATCCGTGACTTCAAAACCATATTTGCGTTTAATTTCCGCTCTCGGCACTTGATTGAAAGGCCACATGCCCTCGTCGGCGCGTGCCGACGGAAGCCCGGCAGCCAGCGACGAGAAAGTGACGAGCGCGGCGACGAGCATGCGCGCGAGTTTTCTAAAATTCATATAGCTCCTCGAAAAAGGGTTAAAGTTGATTGGGAGTGAACTCGTTTAGAGTATCATAAGCCGCGCCGGGATGCCTCAAACGGGAAGTCTGGAGTCAGAAAGTCGGGAGTCTCAAGTCAAAACGATTTTGGACTTCAGACTACGGACTCCAGACTCCAGACTTGAATTATGGAGAACGAGGAAATCGCGCGTCGCTTCGAGCGGCTCGCGCTCATCATGGAGATACGCGGCGACGACCGCTACCGCGTGCGCTCTTACCGCAACGCCGCAGAGATCATCGAGACGTGGCCTGTGCCCGTCGCGCAGATTGCCCGCGCGGAGGGCGCGAAAGGCTTGCAGGCGATCCCTTCGGTCGGCCGTGCCATCAGCAGCAAGATCGTGGAACTGTCGGAGCGCGGCACGTTCGAGGCTTACGAGAAACTCACGGCCGAGACGCCCGAAACCGTGCTCGAACTGCTCGACGTGTCCGGCGTCGGCATCAAGACCGCCGCCACGCTCTACCAGCAGTTCAAAATCTCTTCGCGCGAAGACCTCAAGCAGTTCGTCGCGGGCGGCGGGCTGGAGATGGTTGACGGCGTCGGCGAGCGGACGGCGGAACGCATCGCCGCGAGTTTGAAAGTGAAGTAACGGAAGGCAAACAGAAATCTAAAGTGAGACAATCGGACGACGGCGGTAACATCCGCCGGATCGAGTGATGAAGCCGACACTTCCGGCCTGTCACGCGTCTTGCCGCCGTTTACCTTAAAGTTGAGTTGAAAGGTCTCTATGAATAACTCGCCCGAAGCTCTGGCCGACCTGTTTCGTCAACTGGCCTTCGTCTGCGCGCTCATCGGGGGCTTCGCCTTTGCCTTCCTCGGCGTGCTCCTGACAGTTCCTTCGCGGAGTCGTGTGGTGGAATGGACAGCCGGGATGGCGATAGCGACAGTCGCCTGCCTGCTGGTTTGTGTTATCGGCTGGACGCTGATGGCTTCGCAACTCGTCACGCCGAGACCTTCCGCGTCTATCGTGGAAGAGTTTAATTTCCCGGTAGAGATGAGACACTTGCACCCACGCTTATCGCTCCTGTTTATCATCGGGACGTTCCTTTTTCTGGCGAGTCTGGGGCTGAGCGGCTGGGTACGCTCCCGCGCTCTCGGCATCGTTTCCACAGTCATCGCGTTGCTCGCCGGGGTGGGATTCATTTTTGTCCTGACTCCTTTCCTGAGGTGAACGGGAGCCGGGAGAATCAACCGGCAACCTGACAATTCCTCAATCCGTCGCCGCTCAAAGACACGCATACTTCGGGAGACCACATGAACTATCCGCTCGACATCTCATTCAAACTGATCGCCCTCGCGCAACAACTCTCCGTGCGCGACGCGCAAGGCAACTTGATCTTTTACGTCAAACGAAAAGCCTTCAAGTTGAAAGAGGCCGTCACCGTCTTCGCCGACGAGGCGCAGCAACGCCCGCTCTATCACATCAACGCCGACCGCGTGATAGATTTTTCCGCTCGTTACCGGTTCACAGACAACGCGGGCAACTCGCTCGGCTCGATCAAACGACTCGGGATGCGCTCGCTCTGGAAGTCGCATTACGAAATCGACGACGACGCACCGGGCGGCGCGTTGACGGTCACCGAAGAGAACGCCTGGATCAAAGTGTTCGATAGTCTGCTCGGCCAACTGCCCATCGTCGGCGCGCTCACGGGCTATCTCTTCCACCCGGCCTACCTTCTTTCGCGCCCCGACGGCACGGTGCTCCTCCGCATGGAGAAACAACCGGCCTTCTTCGAGGGCAAGTTCCTCGTCGAGCGGCGCGGCCACCTCGCTCAAGCCGAAGAGACGCGCGCCCTGCTCGGCCTCCTGATGATGATTATGCTGGAACGCAGTCGCGGTTGAGGTGGGTTGAAGGAAAACGAGGGACGGCAAGCAACCTCAGAAGCGGCTAGGCAAACGTCAGCCTACCTTTTGGTTCGGGAATTTCCCGACCCAACGCCTTCGCCGTTTCAATCCATTCGTCAATTATCACTTCGACATTAGCGACGGCATCGGCGTAAGTCGTCCCGTCCGCCATGCAACCCGGCAGTTCGGGAACTTCGGCTATAAAAGCACTATCCTCCACGCTCCAATAGATAATGATCTCGTATTTATATTTTTCACTCATCACTGTCACCTCCGCCCAGCCTATATTTTAAGATCACGCCGCGTACTTGCCTGACCTGATATGCCTTGGCCTTTGACCCGAGCGGTTGCAAGTTCAAGATTTCCTCGATGCCCTCTCTGGCAAAGATATGATGGCTGCCGCGAATACGTTCGTCGAACCCTAAGTGTTTAAGTAGCCCACACAAGCTATCAAAAGCGATATTAGCATCCGAAGTTCCGCGCAATACCTGTAGCAGCAACTTCTCATATTTGCCCATAAGGTGAGTTATACCAAATGCGTTATGAATTGTAGAAACTTTAGCCGTTCGTCAGTTGAGCAGCACCGATGGAAGCCGAGCATATGCTCTAACTGTGATGGTAGAAAGTGATGGAAACGAGGAGCGCGGCAGCGGAACGGGTCGAGGAGAGTCTGCAACGCCTGTGAGCGCGTTTCTCATCAAGGAAAACTCAACGGCTACGGCGGTCAACGCCTCTTCGCGTTGACATAATAGACTCGACACTCGGAAACCGGCGTGCCGTCGTCGGTCGCCAAATTCTCACTCAGGCGCACTCGATACCAGCCCGTCTTCGTAAAGACCAATTCAGGTTCATCCCTGCCCGCTATATAAGGCTTGGTTTTCAGTCGCGCGGTATCGAGCGCCAGTTGTCGCCTGCTTTTGAACGCCTCCCAATCGAAGAGAGATTGCCACGCGTCTGTTTTATCGGGTTGCCGGAAGCTGAGCAAGAAGTAGTCTCCGCCGGGAGCAACGATGGCTAAATCGCCGCCATGAGGCACGGACATGGTGAGTCGCAAAGAATCGCCGCGAAAGAGTTTTCGTGGAGCACAACTGAGCGGACTCTTCCGCGCACTCCTTCTAACGGGTTTCGTGCGTTGCGCGTCGATCTCTATTTGCGAAAGGAGGCAGCCCACGAGAATGAGGAAAAGTATCCGGCTTAATTTCATGCGCTGGCTCCGTTCTTTGAAGTAGGCAACATTACCTTATGGTCTCGCCCCGTCAATCTTCAAGACCATTCCTGTCAGTTTGGAGCCTTAGGAGCTTTCGGCAACTTCTCCACGATGTGGTCGAAGCCGAGCCAGAGGCTCCAACTGTGATGGTAGAAGGCGACGGGAAAGATGAGCGCGACGACGGAGAGGCAGGTCAGGACTAAATCGAAGCGCGTGTTGATGAAGGGCAGCGAGGCGATGTAGAGCACGAGAATCACGAACTCCGTCGTGACCACGTTTGCCATGATCGCGCCGACGAAGAAGCCCGCCTCGCGTTTGAAGAGCACGTCGCACGCGTCGCATTGATGTTTGATATGGAAGGGGCTTTCGACGATTGACGACAAGCCGCAGGCCGGACACCGCAGGCGCAGGGAACGCAACAGCGTTTTAATGATCGGGCGTCGCTCTTTTTTCACAACCGCTCACGCTTCTCTTCCCACGACCCGAAGTTCACGCTCGACACAACTATTTCGCCTTCGGCGACGACGGCGGCAGGCGGTTGTACTTTCGCATGATCTCGCGCAGGCGTTCGTGCGGGATGGCCTCTGCGCGCACGTTGTCGGCTCCCGTGATGGTTTCGGCGGCAAGCATGGCGTTTGTGACGGCCTCTTCGGTCGCTTGCACGGTCGCCGCGAAGAGCGGGTCGAGTTGCTCGTTCGGCATCATCTTGAGCGCGACTGCGCCCTTATCGTCGGCGACTCCGGCGTTCGCCGTGGAGAAGGCCACGAAGATGTCGCCGGATGAATTGCTGGCGATTGAGCCTTCGCGTCCCAACCCGAGCGCGGCGCGTTTGACGAGACGGTCGAGTTGATGCGGGAGGAGCGGCGCATCCGTCGCGACGACGATGATGATCGAACCGAGTTCGGGGTGCGGACGCTCCACAAAGGCGGCTGTCTTTCCGCAGCGTGGCATCCCGCGCAGGAACTCCTGCGAAGGCGCGTCCGCGCCTTCCACGCAGATCGTCGGGTCTGTGAACTCCAGCCCGACGGGCACGCCCGCGATGCGCAGGCCGCGACGACCGCCGTAGTTGCACTGCACGAGCACGCCCACCGTGTAGCCGCCGACTTCCGCCGCGACGACGCGCGACGAAGTGCCGATGCCGCCCTTGAATCCGTTGCACAGCATCCCCGTCCCGCCGCCGACGTTGCCTTCGGCGACGCGCCCGCCCGTCGCCGTGTCGAGCGCGTTGAAGACGTGTTCGGGCTTGACGTGAAAACCGTTGGTATCGTTCAGCACGCCGTCATAAGTCTCCGCCACAATCGGGTAGGTGAAGATAAACTTGCGCCCGTGCCTGATCTCCCAGTCAATCGTCGCATCGCGCACGACGCCGACGCTGTGCGTGTTTGTGATGAGGATCGGCCCTTCTAAGAATCCCGATTCGCGAATCCAGGTTGTGCCGGTCATCTCCCCGTTGCCGTTCAAAGGAAACCACGCGGCGAACACCGGGTCGAAAGATTTTTTCCCGCGCGGCAAAATTGCCGTGACGCCCGTACGCACAGGCCCCTGACCGCGCACCAGCCGACCGCTCCCCGAAATCAGAGTCGTGTGGCCGACTTCGACGCCCGCCACGTCCGTGATCGCATTGTGCGCGCCCGTCCTGCCCTCAAACGGAATCCCCAGATCGCGCGCACGCGCCTTTTGCTGCGCGACAGCGTAAGGCGCACAAGCGGCGACGCAGACGAACGCCGCGACGCACGAACACATGAAGCGTGTGATGAAACGACGCAGGAGTTTGTCTGTGGAAGTCATCTGCTCTCGTCCTTCGCGCCCGTTAAAGGGCTGAGACCTGTAGGCGTTCAACCACGGCTCGTTGCGACAAACGCGCCTTCGGCCTGCCGTTTGACGATGACGAGCGTGATGTCGTCTCCGGCGGGCGTGCCTTGCGCGAACTTCGTGAGGTCGGCCTCGATCTTGTCGCGGATGCCTGCGGCGGTCGAGTCGAGGTAACGCGCGACCGTGTTGTAGAGACGCACGGGGCCATACTCTTCGCCCCCCGCGTTCTGCGTCTCGGAGACGCCGTCGGAATAGATGACGAGCGCGTCGCCGGGATGGAGTTGCGTGCGGCCTTCTCGATAGACGGCGTCGGCCACGATGCCAAGCGGAATGCCGCCCGCCGCGAGTTGCTCCATAGAGCCTCCGGCATGCGCGATGAGCGGCGGGTTGTGCCCTGCGTTCAGGAAAGAGAGCATGCCGGTGACGGGGTCGAGTTCGGCGCAGAAGAGCGTGATGAAACGGTTGAGCGGGATCGTCTCTGCGAGATAACGGTTGACGGCGGAGATGGTTTCGCCGAGATTTTTGTGCGCCGGAATCTGCGCGTGCATCGCCGCGTGCAGACTCGACATGAGCAGCGCGGCGCTCGTGCCTTTGCCCGACACGTCGCCGAGCGCGATCACCATGCGCCCGTCCGGTCGCTGGATGAAATCGTAATAGTCGCCGCCGATCTCGTAACAGGGAAAACTGATGCCCTGCATCTCGTAGCCCGAAACGTTCGGCGCGCTGCTCGGCTGGAAGCGTTGTTGAATCTCGCGCGCGAGGTTCAATTCGCGCTCGAAGCGTTCGCGCTCCAAGTCTTCCTCCATCAGACGCGCGTTCTCGACGCGGATGGCGGCCACAGACGCGAGCGTCGTCAGGACGGTCAGGTGGTCTTGCGAAAACTTGGCCTCGGCGAGCGGCGAGTCTGCATAGATCATGCCGAAGATGCGTTCGCCCACTCCGAGCGGGACGGCGAGCACGGAGCGGATGCCCTGAATCGTCATCGTCGAAGACATGAAACGCGGGTCGTGTTGCGCGTCCGAGGTTAAGACCGAGCGGCCTTGCCCGACCACCTCTTCGATGATCGAGCGACTGACGCGCACCTCGCCCGTCTCTTCCTTGCTGTTGCGAAGTTGTGCGACGCGGATTTTGAGTTCGCCCGTCTGGTCGCGCAGCATGATCAGACAACGCTCGGCGGGCACGGCCTCGAAGACGAGCGAGACCACTTGCCGCAACGTTTCGTCGAGCGTGGCGGGCGCAAGGAGCGTGACCGAAACCTTACTGATGAGCGCGAGCAGGTCGCTCTGCTGGACGGAGTTTGCGCCCGCGCCGCGCGCCGAACTGATGATCGTTCCGGCAGCGGCGACGGGGCGCGGTTGTTCGGTGGAGCCTTGCGTGCGCGCGTCTTCGATGGCTTCGAGGAGGCCGGAGGTGGAGCGTTGGTCGGAGTTGAGCGCGATGGTGGCTTCGGGGAGCGAGGCGGCGGCGTCCGCGATCATGGTGGCCGACGCGCCGCCGTCCTTGTCTTTGAAGACGATCTCGGTTTCGCCGATCTGGATGCGCCCGCCCGGCGTCAGCATCAAGGCCGATTCGACGCGCTCGCCGTTGTAGAGCGTGCCGTTCGCGGAACCCAAATCCTGCAAGATGTAGGCGTCGCCCTCGCGCCGCACTTCCGCGTGGACGCGCGAGGCGAACGGATCGGGGATACACACGTCGTTGCGCGCCGAACGGCCAATCGTGATGCGCAGGCGTCCGAGCGGAAACGTGTCGGAGGCGCGGTCGGGATAATTTACTATCAGGTCTGGCATGATTTTTAACGATGAACGCGGAACGTTGAATGATGAACGATAGGGGGCATGATAAACGATCAGGACGGGTTTGTCTTTTTAGCTCAACGTTTCGCGTTCAT
>DASYMM010000595.1:0-2456 GCA_036009085.1 Pyrinomonadaceae bacterium
TGCAGGTTCGGGATAGTAAATTTCACAGACGCCTTCTGGGTCTTCTTGACGAAGTGGCTCAAGTCGCGGCTACGCAGCAAGACATCGACTCTCTCATTGAGGAATTGACCGTGAACGTCGATCAACTCAAGTTCCAGTTTACCGTTCTGAGCCATGATGAATTTTAGTCTCCTCTCGAATAGTTCGTTATAGACAATCCGACTTACGGCAGCCGCTCTCAATTAATTTTCGCTCTGCCGGTACACAACTCCCACATGACAGAGCGGCGTTGATTGTTTTCAAAGCTGGCGCGGCAGACGTGAGTGTCGGATAGCGCGTGATACTGCGAAGTGTGTGCCTGTGTAAACGCTGAGTGCGGCAGCGTGTGAAAAAAAATTGCTGGTCGCGGCATCGGGGGGGCTGCCGCGTTACCTCGAACAATAATTCCTGAACAGCGTGCGAACTTTATTCCTGATAAAAAAGGCTGTCAAGATTTTTCGCCCGGATTGACATACAATAGCGGCGAGAATATCTTTTCGCACGCTTCAACCGTTTGCTTTCCTGCCGTCCGAAGACCCACGCTCTTTCGCCGGCCTCACGGAACCTCTTGCCGCAATGAAAGCGACGAGCGAAGGGACGCAATGAACGGTGCGGCGTTCACGCAACGCTTGCTCGTCTGAATTCTTGTCATGTCGAAAATTTTAACCATCGGTGTGTTGGGCGGCATGGGGCCGGAGGCCACGAATCAACTATGCGCTCTGATTACGGCCAACACCTCTGCGAGCCGGGATCAAGACCATATTCCGGTCATCACTTACAACAACGCGCGCATCCCCGAACGGGTGGCGGCTGTCAGGGGCGTCGCGGGCGCGCGCGACCCTGTGCCGGAGATGAGCCGCACGGCGCAAGTGCTGGAACGCGCGGGCGCGGATTTGCTTTTGATGCCCTGCAACCTCGCGCACTTCTTTATCGCAGACGTGCAGGCCGCGGTTCGTATCCCCATCCTCAATATGATCGAAGAGACGGTTAACTACACCGTCGGGAAGTTTCCGCAGTGTCGCCGCGTCGGCTTGCTGGCTTCGACGCCGACCATCGAGTGCGGCATCTACGAGCGCGCGTTTGGCAAACACGATAGGCAACTGCTTGTGCCTGACGCGAGGGAGCAGGAAGACAAAGTGATGAAAGCGATCTACGGCAGCGAAGGCATCAAGGGCGGGCGCAAGACCGTGCCGCGCAAGCTTTTGCAGGATGCGGCGGAGCGTCTGGCAGAGCGAGGCGCGGAAGTCGTCATCGCTGGCTGCACGGAAGTTTCGCTCGTGCTGACGCCGGAGAATACGTCTCTCGAAGTGATCGATCCGTTAGCGATCATCGCGCGGGTCGCGGTCGCGCGTGCCAGACCGAACGCCGGTGGCGAATGAGCGCGGCGAGAGAGATGTGCTGCGAGGGTTGAAATAAAAGCTGTTGCGGACGGTCGCTGGAGGTAAAGAGTGTGAGCAATATTTTGATGACGCTGGCGGAAGAGAAAGAGTTTACGCGAGACGACTATTTCGCCGTGAAGATGAAAGTTGACGACGGCGACTGTTACGATTTTTCCAACGAATTACAGGCGTTGGGGCATGAGGTTTTTTTCGCCAACTGGGACGACCTCGAAGGGCGCGAGTTTACGCGCATGTTCCACGACAACGAGAAGAAGTTCGTCTCGCCGCTGCCGCTCAACGAGGCGGATTTGGTCTTCGTCTATAAGATGGAAGGTTTCTATTTCGACCTGCCGCGCTTCTTTCAAATGGTGGAGACTTTCGCCGCGCGCGCGCGTGTCGTCGTCAACGACCCCGCCACGATCAGGCATAACATAGACAAGAGGTATCTGCTCGACCTTGAGCGCGCAGGGATTCTCGTGCCGCCGACGCGCCTGTTTGACGAGACGGTTCGGGAGCGTTTAGAGCGAGGCGAAAAGCTCGTGCTCAAGCCGATCAGCGGCGAGCGCGGCAAGGGCGTGATGCTTGTGGAGACGCTCGACGCGCTCGATTCCGTCAAAGGGCAGGAGGCTGATTATCTGGTGCAGGATTACATCCCCTCTGTGTTGAACGGGGAGCGGAGTCTCGTCTTTCTGGGATTTGAATATCAACACGGCCTCTTGAAGAAACCTTCGCCGCGCAACCCGCAGGAGTTTCGCTGCAATGAATCGCAGGGCGGGACGGCTGTGCTCTACGAGCCGACGCGCGCGGAGATGGATTTCGCGCTGCGGACGCTCAGGGCATACGAATCGCTGGGCTGCCCGATTCACTACAGCCGGATTGATTTAATCGAGAGCGAGCGCGGGCCGATGCTGATGGAAGCGGAACTCATCAACCCTTCAATCTTTGCGCGCTATTTCAACCGTGGGGAAGTTTTCGGTAAAAAGATCGCCGCCTATTTTGACGGCCTCCTCCGAAACCACAACTCATAATCAAAACACGCGACGTGAAAAGCGTGCGGGA
>DASYMM010000596.1:0-5403 GCA_036009085.1 Pyrinomonadaceae bacterium
GCGCAGAGAAGATTCAACTCTTTCTCTGCGCCCCCTCTGCGTAAACTCTGCGCCTCTGCGGTGAAAGTTTTTACGTTCGCTCACATTCAATTGCAATCCACTATAAGTTGAGCGTCTCTTCCTTCCCTTCTGCTCGCCCTCACCCTCCGCTGGTCAGGAGATTCGCGCTGCGCGTCGTGTGGCTGAATTTGTACTGGTACGTGGTGACGACGAGCGGGATGGGGACGCTGTATTCGACATGCGCTTCGAGTCGCGCTTCACGATTGCCGACGGTGACGAGCGTGTCCGCAGGTGCGCCGTAATCCTTGAGATTCCTTCGTAGCTGCTCCTCCGCCCACGCGGCGTTCTTGTCCGTGACGACCGCTCTGTCCACGGTGTCCTGCATGAAGACCTTCAACTGCGAAGCCTGATAAGCGACGGGCACATATTGATAACCGGCGTAACCGACGACGGCGATGACCACCACGAACAGCAGGAAATTGAAGCGCGAGCCGCCGTACTCGGTCGCCCGGCGCGTCCTGAAATTTTCGTCTCGCACGTGACTCATTTCAATTTCCTCATTTCTGTTTTCAAGGTTGGGTAACCAGCGCGGCGTGAAGTGCGGCGCGCAGCACACGCGGCGGAATCTCCTGCCCGCCGACGATTCGCGCACGCCCGATGCCCTCCAACAGCACCCAACGGACATGCCCGCCGACGCTTTTTTTATCCCCGGCCATCGCGCGCAAGATGGCGCGCTCATCCAAGTCGTCTGCGCAGGGCAAGCGTCCGGCAAGCCTGATACAGGCGCGTAGTGATTCTAACTCCGAAGCGGCGAGCATGCCTAGCCTTTGTGAAATTTCGGCGGCGACGATCATGCCGTAGCCGACCGCTTCGCCATGACGAAAACGCCTGTACCCGGTGACGGCTTCGAGCGCGTGTGCGGCGGTGTGGCCGAAGTTCAGTATGCGACGCGAACGCGCGTCCGTGCGTCCAACGTCTTCGCGTACATCTGCCGCCACGATCTTCGCTTTGAAGGCGCACTGCGCGGCGATCACGGCGGCGAGTTCGTCAGCGCGCCGCTCTGCCGTTTGCGACTCACGTGCGCGATTCGATTCACGCGCGCCTTTTCTCTCATTTTCCGCGACGAGAAAACGGCGCGTCTGTTCATACAAGCGACGGTCGCCGACCGCGCCCTGCTTGATCGCTTCGCACCATCCGGCTGTCATCTCGCGTGGCGGGAGCGTCTGCAAAGTCTCCGTCGAGATGACGACGGCGCGCGGCTGGTGAAACGCTCCGATCAGGTTTTTCCCCGCGCGCGTGTTGACGGCGGTTTTACCTCCGACCGAAGCATCAATTTGCGCGAGCAGCGTCGTCGGCACTTGCAGAAACGCGATGCCGCGCAAGTAAACGGCAGCGGCGAAGCCAGCCAGATCGCCCACGACGCCGCCTCCGAGCGCGACCACCGCGTCGCTTCGTTCGAGTTTGCTCTCGGAAAAAAAGGCGAGCGCGCGTTCGGCGGTGCGCAAATTTTTGTGCTGCTCGCCGTCGCCCATCAGCCACGGGGAGACTTTGAAGCCGCCCGCGCGCCATAAACTACTGAGGACGCCCGCGCCGTAAAGGTCGAAGACGCGCCGGTTGGAGACTAGCGCGATGCGGCGCGCGTGCGCGGGCAGCGTGCGGCGCGCGATGTCGCCCAAGCCGGGAAGCGCGTGCGCGCCGATCTCTATGTCGTAACTTTCACGCGCCGGAAGACGCACGCTGATTCGTCGCAACTGTGTCATTCGCCTCTGAGAGCCGCTTCGGTGGAGTCGGCCAGCAAGTCGAAGTCTAATGCGCCAAGCCCTGCGAGCGAAGCCAATTCTTCGACGTTGTAACGCGCGCCCGTGTTCCACAGATCGATCAACTCGTCCGCGGCTTTGCGCGAAGCCCACCAACGGTGGCCGTAATGCGTCCGAAAGTATTCGCCGAGCGAGGTGGCGAACAGGCGCGCGCGCAGATAGGCGACCGGCTGAAGATGCTCGTGCGTGTCGCGCGCGTCGCGCGGGTCGCCGGGAATTAAATCGCGCAGGTGGAGCGCGGGGTGCGTGCGAAAGCCCAAAGCTTCCTCGAAAGCGTTCGCGTAGCCTTCGGCGAGTTGTGCGTCGCGCGGTTCGGCGGCTTGATCCAGAATTTGCTCTTGTTGCAAACGGACAGAGGCGCGGCGCGTGCGTTGCAACCCGGCGAACGCGAAGGAACGCGCGATCTCGTTTGCCTCCGAAGGACGAATGTTTCTGTGCGCGGCGAGCCACGCGGCATCGGCGAGCAGGTCGGCGAAGAGAAGTTGGAAACCGGCGCGCGTCGCATCGTCGGGCGCGTGGACGAGTTCGGGATAACGCGCGGCCAGATCACGCGAGACCCACGCGAAGTTTTGCGCACCGCCCGCCGCCGCGAAAAACGTCTGATAGACGCTCGCGCCGTCCTCGCTCCGGTGAACGAGACGCACATCCTCCGGCGCACGCAACGCGTAGCACGCGGCGCGCACGCTCCCGATTTCCTGCGTCGTCGTTTCAAAATGGACGTTGTGTTGTTGACCGGGGCGAATCCCCAAGCCCTGCATCGTCGCCTCGTAAGTCGCGCGCAGTTCGCGCGCGGGGAAGAACGGATCGAGGTGCGAGAGCCGCAGGAGAAAGAGACTGTCGGCATAGACGGGCGCACGCGCGAGGTCGGGCGGCAGGTGGCGCGCAGACCACGCGAACAAAGTCGTGTTGTAGATGGACGCGGTGCGCGCGAGAAAGTCTTCCACCCGCCTGCTCAAATTCTCAACGCCCGTCTCCCCGGCGACGCCGGACAGGAAGCCGAAGTAAGAGTTGGAATCGAGCGCGCGTGCGGCTTCGCGTAAAGCGTCGAGGCGTGCGGCGCGCAGGTCGTGGCAGGCTTGCAGGGCGTCGAACCAGCGCGCGGAGAGTTCGCGGCGACGCGCCGCATCAGGTTCGGAAGCGAGCGTATCCGGCACGTCACTCGCCGCGAGTTTTGCGCCGTCCCAAACGACGCGCGCGGACGCTTCGCAGAGCGCGAGTTCGCGTGTCACGTCCGCGGCGTGCGCTTCCACGTAACCGAGTTGCGCCGCACGCACCAAGGCTGTGAGGGCGACGCGCTCGGTTTCAAAATGGCTTGAGATTTCTTCGCAGGCGCGCTTGAGGTCTTCAATCGAGTCGCGCGTCCAGAGGTCTGCGTAGCGGTCTTGGAGCGGCGCGAGGCGCAGTTCCGGCGTAGCGCCCGTGTGGTAGTCGTATCGGGCGCGCTCAAGCGCAGCCGCGTAGGCCGCGTAATCGCGCCGGTAGTCGCCCGTCTTCATAGGAGCGTCCGAGTTCGTGTCTCACGCTTCCGTGGAAAATTTAGGTTGCGGAAAAGAGTTTAGAAGAGCGGGGTTGATTTTAGCACGGGCGTTTGGGACGGAAGCTGTAGGGAGGAGCGTGCGGAGAAAAAAGGGTCTGTAAAAAAGCAGAACCGGCGCAGCGAACTTGGGGAACGCTGCGCCGGTTCTAATTCGTGGCTACTGTCCTCACCCCAGCAACCACTGAGACGGAGGATCCACCAACCGTCTCTCTTGCCCCACAATATACATCGCAATGTCCATGCCATGCAAGCGGATTTTTAAAAATTCTTGCGGCGGCGACCTTTTTACTGAGCGTTTTCGCCTTTTCCTCGCCGCCGCCCGTTGCTTGCAAGAACTTTAGCAAGGGTGCTTACGGGTAATTATTACATCACTTGGCGCGTAAAGTTTTCCCAATCAGGACTATTTTTCCCGGCCGAGCCTGCGTTCGATAATCTGTGCCAGATCGTGCGCCAGACGCTCGATCTCTTCCTGATGCCGCCCCTCGATCATCACGCGCGCCAGCGGTTCGGTGCCCGAATAGCGCAGCAAGAGGCGTCCCTGCCCGTCGAGCGCGTCCTCCGTCCGGCGCGCGGCCTCGGCGATCTCCGCGACCTCCGCAAAAGGTCTTTTCTCGCCGACGCGCACGTTGAAGAGCACTTGCGGGTAACGCGTGAAGCCCGCGCTCAAGGCTTCGAGCGACTCGCCCGTCTCCTGCATCGCGCGCAAGAGGAAAAGCGTCGTCATCATGCCGTCGCCCGCGAGGCTCGCGCGCGGGAAGATGATGTGGCCGGATTGTTCGCCGCCGAGGGTCGCGCCCGTGCGCAGCAACTCTTCGAGCACGTATTTGTCGCCGACATCGGCGCGCAGCATTTCGATGTCGCGCGAGCGAAGCGCGAGTTCCAACCCGATGTTGCTCATCACGGTGGCGACGATCTGCGCGCCTGCGAGTTCGCCGCGAGCCTGCAAACTTTTCGCCATCACCCAGAGCGTCGCGTCGCCGTCAACCACCTCTCCGCGCGCGTCTACAAAGAGCGCGCGGTCGGCGTCGCCGTCGAACGCGACGCCGAGATGCGCGTTTTCCGCCAACACCCTGTCGCGCAGACGTTCGACGTAGAGCGAGCCGCATTCTCGATTGATGTTGCGCCCGTCGGGCGTGTTCCCGACGGCGAACACCCGTGCGCCGAGACGCTCAAAGAGCGCGGGCGCGAGATGCGAGGCCGCGCCGTTGGCGCAGTCCACGACAAGCCGCAAATCATCGAGGCGCAATCCCGGCGCGACCTCTTCCGCCAGATAATCCAGATAGCGCGCCTGCAAATCTGCGGCGTGTTGTTCCGCGTCTCCTCCGACGTCAGAACTTCGCTGCGGGATTTCTGCGGTGCGGCTCTTCTGCGTTGCGTGCGCTTCGTCATGTTCTTCGCCGTGCGCTTGTTGTATGTCGGCTTCGATTAACCGTTCGGTTGCGTCGTCGAGTTTGCGACCCGTGGGCGCGAAAATCTTGATGCCGTTGTCGTGGTAGGGATTGTGCGACGCGCTGACGACGACGCCCGCGTCAGCCGGAAGCGTGCGCGTGAGGAAGGCCACGCCCGGCGTAGTGATCACGCCCGCACGCTCGCACTCCGCGCCCGCCGCACGCGCGCCTTCAACAAACGCGTGCTCGATCCATTCGCCGGATTCGCGCGTGTCGCGCCCGATGACGATGCGCGGCGCGCGGCCTTCGCCTGCCGCGCTCTCTGCCAGTTGGCGAGCGAGCGAGCGGCCAATTGTCCCGACGGTTGGCGCGTCGAGCGGGAAGCGTCCGGCCTCGCCGCGCATGCCGTCCGTACCGAAAAGTTTTTTCATGGGTAGCTGTTAGCTGTCAGCTATTAGCTATCAGCTATCAGCTTTTATTTCTTGCTGATGGCTGACGGCTCATAGCTGACGGCTCTTTTAAGGATTTGTTGAGACCAACTCGATGCGGCCTTCCAGATTCGACGGTAGCACGAGGCGCGGGCGTGTTGTGCCGTCAGCTGCTGCGGCGTCGAAGACGAGGGAGATGTCTGAGGCGCGCAAAGGTTCGATGATGGAGCGTG
>DASYMM010000597.1:0-2713 GCA_036009085.1 Pyrinomonadaceae bacterium
TCCGTCCTCAAGTTTGACCTATGAGTCTAGCACGCGAGGCGCGGGCGGGCGAAACTGCGGAATCAACAGGTCGTCTCGTAAATTGATTTGTCCTCTGTTTCCCTTAGTGTCTTGGTGTCTTGGTGGTGAGAGTTGGTCAAACAGTTATTCGCCGCCAAGACACGAAGACACAAAGAGGAATAAAGGAAAGCTGAAATGAGGACGCTACAAGTCTCTGAAAAAATCGGCAGGGCTTACATTGTGCAAACCCCGCCGATCTGTTTTTGCCCAAGATACTTTCACCGTTAATAGGTCTTCATCCGTTCGCTCCCCAATTGCTCCAACACGCGGTCGGCCTCCTGCGTATCAAGACGACGCAAGAGGAGCAGCGTGTTAAGCAACATGCCGTCGTTCCACTGGCGACGCGTCTGTCTCGCGATCAACTCTTTCGCTTTCTCGACGAGGCGTGTTTTCAGCGACGGGTCGCCCAGTTCGACCAACCCTTGCAGGGCTTTATATTGCAGGTGCGCCGATTCGTCGTCGAGATAGCCGACGAACAACTCGCGCAATTCTGGACGCTCCTTGATCCGGCTCGTCAATCCTTCGAGCGCGTTCGCGCGCACGATCATCTTCTTGTCGTTGCGCGCGGCGTGCAGGAGCAGTTCGTACACTTCGGGTTGTGCGGCACGCTTCGAGAGCGCGCTCGACGCGCGCATGCGCACGATGTCGCTGCGGTCGTTCTTCAACGCTTCCGCGAGCGCGCGTTGCACGTTC
Organism: Pyrinomonadaceae bacterium; assembly: GCA_036009085.1. GTDB lineage: Bacteria > Acidobacteriota > Blastocatellia > Pyrinomonadales > Pyrinomonadaceae > JAIVJZ01. Next base: position 754 of record DASYMM010000597.1, read on the forward strand.
GCATCCTCCGCGTACTTGCTGATCGCGCCGATGATGTTCATGCGCACGAGATCGTTCTGTTCGGAGGCGAGGACGCGCAGCAGCATGTCGCGCGTCTGTTTGTCCGCCGCGTACTGCTTGGAGATGGCGCGCACGGCGGTCATGCGGACGACGCCGTTCCCCGTCCCCGTTTCGATGGACTTCATAAAAGCCTCGCGCACTTCCGGCTCCGAGACGTAAGGCACGAGCGCGCGTGCGGCGGTCATCTTCACGTTGCCGTTCTGCTCGCCGTTCAAGGCTTCGACAAACGCCTGCCGCACCTGCCGGTTTGAGACATGCAGGGTGAGATCGCGCGCCGTCTCCATGCGCGCCATGGCACGCTCTCCGCCCTTCAACGCGCCGAGCAACTCCGCGACCGTGCGCCCGCGCGCGAGGCGGACGCTGCCCGTCACGTCGGAGATGTTGATCGGCGTGCCGCCCGTGCCGACCTTCGCGCGAAAGTCTGCGCGGTTCATTTCGCCCTCGACCGCCACGTTTGCCAGTTCGACATAGACCTTGCCCTTGATGCCGCGCGTCTGCAAATCGGCGTTGACGTTGTCCATGAAGCGCAAATTCACTTTGCCGCTCACCCCTTCGACGCGCACGCCGCCCGCGCCGAGCCGCGCCATGTTCAGAGTGACGCTGCCGCTCACCTGCGACACTTCGGCAGACCCGGCGGCCTGCGCCACGCCCACGCTCCCGCTCACGTTGCTCAGGCGAATCGAGCCGTCAATCTCGCCGACGCGGACGCTCTGGCTCGCGCCGTTCACTGAGAGCGAGACGCGGCGCGGCAACTTCAATTGAATGCGATAACTCGTGCTGTCGAAATTCAAGGCGTCTGCCACGTCGCCTTTGCGTCGCGGCTCGCCGCGCACGGAGAGGCTCGTTGCGGTCTGCTCGACGCTCAGTTTGCGCGGGTTCGGATCGCGGGAATAGCTCGTGATACGCAGTTGGCGGCGTTGCCCTCGCTCGTTTCGATGTCAATCGAGCCGTTGATGTTCGAGAGTTCGACGCGCGCGTTCGCAGAGAGTTGATAAGTCTGCCGCAACTCTTCGCGCTCCGTGCGTTCGCTGTCGTCTTCGTAGAACCAATCGCCGCCCATGTTGATGTCCATAGCGGGCAGGTTGATGTTGATGTTCGGCACTTCGACGTAGACTTCTGGAATCTCGATGGGAGCGATAGCGGGCGTCCACTCGTGCGGCTCGACGTTGGCTTCGGGAGCGACTTTTACGGCGAGCGATTTCGCTCTGGCTTTCTCTTTGTCCTGCGCTCCGGCGTCGCCGTCCGTGAAGGCTGCGAACGTTGCGAAGGCTGTGATGAAGAGAGCGGCCTTGAGTAGTTTGAATTTCATCTCTGATGATCCTCGTATGAGTTGGCGTCGAATTACTGGCGAATTACTGGCAGGGCGCGCCCGTCGCGCCTGTTCCGAGTTTGACCAGATGGACGGTCTGGCCGAAAGAGTCGAGCGTGATCTGCGCCTCGCCGTTGCCCTGCTTGACCACGACGCGGCGGTTGACGCGCGGGTTGTCGCCCACAAGCTGCTCGGTGGCGATGGGGAAAGTCGTCACCACGTCTTTGTTGTAAGAGGAGAGGACGGCCGTGAAGCCCGGCGACGTTTCCGGGATCGCCATGATCACGCGGCCTTCCATGGATTTCAGACGATAGCGGCCTTGCGGGCGAAGCGCGCCCACGAAATTGATGTCGGCATCGGTGGTGGAAACGTCCACGTCGCCTTCGACGCCGCCGAGGATGATGCCGCCGCGCGCGTTCGAGGCATCAACGCGCCCCTTGATGCAGTGGAGATTGATGTCGCCGTTGATGGAAGTGGCGCGCACGTCGCTCTTCGTGCGGCGGACGCTGATCGTGCCGCTCGAAGCGACGATATAGACGAGACCTTCGACGCCGTCCACGTTGATGTTGCCGGAGCGCGCGCGCACTTCGA
>DASYMM010000598.1:0-12728 GCA_036009085.1 Pyrinomonadaceae bacterium
CGCGGTTTGTAATCGCCTGAATTTTCTGCTTCGCAATGCAGAAAGGGACGCTTTCAACTCCAGTTGAAAGCGTCCCTCTTTGTTTAAAGGATGAAGGATGAAGGATGAGGGATGAATCAGAACAAAGCATTCAAGCGAGTGAGTGCTTCTGCTTATTCATCCCTCATCCCTCATCCTTCATCCCTAAATTAAAACACCGTGCCGCCACGCTTCTCGCGCGGTCGCCAGTCAATCGTCGGGTTCGATTTGTCGTCGCAGACCCAGACGGTCGCGCGCATATTGGGGCGGAGACGATAGCGGCTGCGCTCGATGAGCGACCAATCGCTCGCCTTGAACTCTTCGCCGTGCAGCAGAAACGATTTCGTCGCATCCGCTCCACGCGCAAACTTCAAAGTGAAATTCTCGGTTGTCTCTTCGTCCGTCCGTATCCGCAAGGAGAGGCGCGACGCGCTACGGCTGTAAGAACGAATCGTTCCTGTGAACGAAGTCAAATGATTCAAGTCGCATCTGGCGGTGACGGCATCGGGCGGCCTGATGCGTCCCTCCCTCTGTCCTCCGGCGACAGCCGCGCACACGAATGTCAGGAGCGCGGCGAGCAGTAAAAGTTTCAAGTGAGGTTGAGTGGTCATTGAAATCTCCTTAACAACTAATAGCGTAGAAAAGTTTAAGACTATCTAACAAAAGCCTGTAACCACGAAATCACACTAAACAACACGAATGATGCTTCGTGTGGTTTCGCGTAATTTGGTGGTTCATTTCTTTGCCCGCATGAAGTTTTGTCAGTCGTTCTAAGTGTTCGTCTGAACTCCGTGGCTATTCAACTGCGGCGGCGACGTTCCATGATGCGGCGCATCATCTGCGGCAGGAGCAGAGACGTTTGCGCGACCGATCCCGTCGTGAAGCGTCGCGCGAAGCCGCGAAACAGTTTCGCCGCGCCGGGCGTGTAATTGAACCACCACAGATCGTGCAGGCGTGCGAGGCGGTTGACGTGGATGTGCTGCGCCGAGACGAGTTCGAGTAGCCCTGCGCGCCCGTGCGTGCGCCCGATGCCGGAGAGCTTCACGCCGCCCCACGGCGTCTGCGCGATGCCGTGCGTGTAGAGCACTTCGTTGACCATCACCGTGCCCGCTTCCAGACGCTCCGCCACGCGCTCGCCCCGCCGGATGTCGTTCGTCCACACGCTCGCCGTCAAACCGTAGGGGCTGTCGTTCGCGCGCTCGATGGCCTCTTCCTCCGTCTTGAAAGTCATCAAAGGCAGCACCGGCCCGAACGTCTCCTCGCGCATCAACTCCATCGTGTGATCGACTCTGTCCACCACCGTCGGCGCATGAAACTCGCCCGATGCCTGTTCACCGTTCGAGTTTTCAACGCGACTGCCGCCCGCGAGAATGCGCGCGCCTTGAGAGATCGCTCCGCGCAGTTGCGCTTCGACGATCTCGCGTTGCCGCGCGCTCGACATCGCGCCGATGTCCGTTCCCTCGCGCGCGCCCACGCCCTGCTTGAGCGCACGCGTTAACTCCACGACGCGCGCCGTAAATTGTTCCGCGATCTTTTCCTGCACGTAGCAACGCTCGACCGACGCGCACGCCTGCCCCGCGTTCGCAAACGCGCCCCACACCGCCGCTTGCGCCGCCGCTTCGAGGTTCGCATCCTCAAACACGAGCATCGGGTCTTTGCCGCCGAGTTCTAAAACGCACGGGATGAGCCTGCGCGCCGCCGCTTCGGCCACGCGCCGCCCCGTCGCCACGCTGCCCGTGAACATGATCTTGTCCACGCACGCTTCGACCAAAGACGCGCCCGTCGCTCCCGCGCCCGTCACGACCGACAGTAAATCCTCCGGCAGCCCCGCGCGCTTGAAGACCTCCGCGATCTTCTGCCCGACGAGCGGCGTCAACTCGCTCGGCTTCAAGACTACAGCGTTCCCCGCCATCAGCGACATCACGACTTCGCCGAGCGGAATCGCCCAGGGGAAATTCCAAGGCGAAATGATCCCCACCACGCCGAGCGGCTTATAGACGATGCGCGACGACCGACCCATCAACCCGTACTGCCCGATGCCGATCCGCTCGCCTTTCAACAGGCGACCCGTGCGCCGCGCGAAGAACTGCATGAGATCAAGCGTCGGCACGAGTTCCATCATCAACGCTTCGGTCGCGGGCTTGCCCGACTCGCGCGAGATCAAATTCGCGATGGCATCAATCTCTTCAAGCACGAGCGAGCGCGCCCGCAAGACCACGCGCCCGCGCTCCGCGTAACCAAGCGCGCCCCAAGCCTTCTGCGCCGCCCGCGCACGCTCCACCGCCCGCGCCACCTCCGCCGCCGACGCAACGGGCACGCGCCCCAACTCTTCGCCCGTCGCCGGATCATACGAAACGATCTCCGCCGGTTGCTCCGCATGCTTCGCGTGCATCTGAGTCGCTTCCTGAAATTGAGTTGCCATAAGTTTTATGAGCCTTCGTCTTGCTGTCGCGGCGAGGTACGGAGAATTATCATCCGAAAACATCTGTCGTGGGAAGTGGCCGCCGCGAGGCACGCGCGTGCGGGTCTTCATCTGGCCGCGCTTCTTCGGTTACAATGTCGGCTATAATGCTCGCACTACATTAACACGCCGGATTGTTTCCGAAGGAGAGACTTATGCCACGACCACAACTCGCGGAGTTTATGCGGCGCATGGAACCGGATTCCATCGCCATCGTTCCGAGCGCGCGCGAAGCCAATCGCTCGAACGACACGGACTATCGCTATCGTCAAGACTCAGACTTCTTTTACCTGACGGGCTTCAACGAACCCGAAGCCATCGCCGTCGTCGCGCCCTCGCATCCCGAGCACAAGTTCATGCTCTTCGTGCGCCCGCGCGACCCCGAACGCGAAATCTGGGACGGGCGGCGCGCCGGAGTCGAAGGCGCAATCAAGGAATACGGCGCAGAGGCCGCGCACACCTTTCAAGAGTTCAAAGACAAACTCCCCGAACTCTTGAACGGCCCCACGAATCTCTATTACAAACTCGGCGCAAACAGCGCGCTCGACGAAATGATCGTCCGCGAGTTGCGAAATTTGCGCGCCAACCCGCGCACGTCCAAGCACGCGCCCGACCACATCATCGAACCCGGCACGCTCCTCCACGAGATGCGACTCATCAAGTCGGAAGAAGAGATCGCGCTCATGCAACGCTCCGCGGACATCGCTGCGGAAGCGCACCGCGAAGCGATGAAAGCTGCGCGACCCGGCATGAAGGAGTACGAGATCGAAGCTCTCATCGAGCACATCTTCCGACGCCACGGCGCAACTGCTCCCGCCTACACTTCAATCGTCGGCGCGGGCGCAAACGCCACCATCCTCCACTACATCAACAACGACGGCACGCTCCAAGACGGCGACCTCCTGCTCGTTGATGCGGGCGCGGAATATCAAGGCTACGCTTCCGACATCACGCGCACCTTCCCCATCAACGGTCGCTACTCGCAGGCGCAGCGCGAAGTTTACGAACTCGTGCTCAAGGCGCAAGAGTCCTGCATCGAGATGGCGCGTCCCGGCGTAACGATGGACGAACTCAAAAAGCACTCGATTGAAATTCAGACCGAAGGCATGGTGCGACTCGGACTGCTGGAAGGCGAGCCGGAGAAGTTGATCGAGGAAGAGAAGTACAAGCAGTTTTACATGCACGGACTCGGCCACTACCTCGGCCTCGACGTGCACGACGTAGGGCCGTACTACGCGCGCGACACCAAGCAGGGGCGACCGCTCCAAGCCGGAACCGTGATCACCATCGAACCCGGCATCTACATCGCCCCCGACACCAAGAACATCCCCGAACGATATCTCGGCATCGGCATCCGCATCGAAGACGACGTGCTCATCACCCCCGAAGGCAACCGCGTCCTCACCACCGCCGCGCCCAAACAGATCGAGGAGATCGAAGCGTTGATGGCAAGATAAAGCGAAACGATGAAGTAGGAACGCGGCATGAAGATCAACTGTCTTCATGCCGCGTTCCTACTTCATCGTTTTCTTCTAGTATCCCGTCGCGAAGAGGTTCATTGCGCCTTTGAGGCCGCAGTTCTGGTATTTGTGATAGACCTGCGCGGCGCGTGTGCGAATTTGCTGGCCGCTTTCCTTTTTGATCCAACCGTCAATCGCACGCTCTAAAATGTAGGCTTCGGGAGCCATGAGATTCGTCGTCCAGAGAAGCGGCGTCGCGCCGGTCTGTTTGAGCGCAGGGGCGAAGTAGTTTTTGCTGGCGCAGGCGAGGATGATGGCGTCGCGCTGTTCGTCGTCCTTTTTCTGCGGTTGGTGCGGTAGACGAAAATCCATCAGCCCGTCGTGTCCGACGTAGGCGACGAGGCGCGCGCTGCCGGCGATGTGGAGATTAACGGGCGCGGCTTGAGCCGGGACGTTCACGCTGAGCGCATCGCCCGCGCTGCCGGAGGCGGCTTCGAGAAAATCTATCGTCGCCTGTTTGATCTCGCTTCCGCGATAAGCGTCTGCGACGAGGAAGACTTGTTCGCGCGCGTGTTTGAAGACGAGGCGTTCGAGGATGGCGGGTTGCGGGTTGGGGATGCTCTGGATAAGTTTCCAGTCGCGGCTTTTACTGAAGAAGGTTTTAACGCCGAAGGCCGCGCCCCAGTAGAGATTATTGGCAGGGTCTTCGCCGTTGCCGAGCCGCGCGGAGACGGGCACGATGCCTTGATTGACGTTGTCGCAGAGCGCGACGAAGACGTGTATGACGGGCAAAGCGTTGCGCGCGGCGGGCTGGCGCGACCCGACCGAAGGCTTGGCCGCGCCGTTTGTTTGACCCTGCGCCGCCGCAGTTACGCCCGCCGCGTTTGTGCGCGCCGAACGCGCGTCTTGAACGTTGCAGCCCATGAGCGCGGCGAACAGGACGAGGAATAACACGACCTCTTTCAGGTATTTCATCTGCTACACGCACACCTCATGAAAATAGTTTAGACAACACCGCGCGGCAAGTTGTTCCCTAAACTCTACGCGCCGCCGCTTGCGAAAATCACTCGCGAAAGTCGCTCGATAATTCGGCGATGATCTCACGTGCGGTCTCGCGTGCGCGTTCTATTTCGTCCGTGCCGTAGGAGACTGCGCCGACGACTGCGTGGCCGCCGCCGCCGTAGCGTTCGCAGATGTCTGCGATGTTGTGCGTGCGCGGGCGCGGACTCCAAGGGTTCGAGCCGACGGAGATTTTCGTGCGCTTGGGCGTGCGCGTGACGGCCACGGAGTAGGTCGTCTCCGGGTGCAGGTAGTAGGGGATGAACTTGTTGAAGGCTTCGTGGCCTTCGTCCACGAGGTCGAAGGTGACGACGCCGCGTGCGTAAGTGATCTTGCGGCGGACGACTTCGAGCGTCTCACGATGGCGCACGAGGATGGGTTCGAGACGCGTTTGCACTTCCGCGCTCGTCGCCACTTCGTCGAGCGAGCGTTCGGCGAGTTCGCGGATGAGCTTTTCGAGAAATTCGTCGTCGGGCACGTTTTCTATAACCTGCATCAACTGGAGCGCGGGCGCGCGAAGTTCGACCACCTGCGCGGGCGATTCGTAGAACGCGCCGTCAATGATGTGCGCCCATTCGATGAGCGGCGCGAGTCCGGCGTCTTCGTAGCCAAACTGTTCGTGGGCGATGCGCGCGATAAACTCGGTGCAGGATTTGCTGTCGGCGTCCCAGAATTTTTGACCGGAACGGTCGGCGCGAAAGTGCGCTTCGTCTTCGGGCGTGAGGAAGGCCGACTGGTGATGGTCGAACCACCAAGTCAGTTTTTCCGAGGGCGAATATTTGAAATCAACGATGGCGTTTTCGTCGCCGTCGAACATCTCTTCGTCGAAGAGCGAGCCGGGGCGATGCAGGAGCGGCGTGTACTGCACGTCAACGCTGCCGCCCGTGTGCGCGCGATAGAAGCGTGTGAAGACCGCCGCCGACGCTACCCCGTCGAAGCAGTGGCCGTGATAAAGCAAACGTAGTTTCATTTATGACCGATCAGAAAAGAAATTTGATGACAAAACAACGAGGCATTTTAGCAGCAGTCGGCGAGCGCGCGAAGGACGCAGCTATAGCGAGCGGGATTTATGACTAAACAGTAAGACTCACCACAGAGACACAGAGAACACGGAGGGGGCACAGAGACTTGAATAGTCTTCTCTGTGCTCTCTGTGGTGAAGGTTTTAATCCCGTCGGACTGCGAACCGCTATTAAGGACACGGGCGGCTGTGCGGAAAAGCGAAGTGCGGACGGAAAACTTTCGCTTTCACATCCGCACTTCGCTTGTTTCAGTTTCCGCCAGACCCGTCTACGGCTGTGTCGTGTTGGGGCCGAAGCGGAAGCGATACTCGGTCGAGTTCATGAAACCGTCAATCATCAGGCGCGGGCGTGCGCGCGGGTCAATGGTGTTGTTGTTCAGGACGTTCAGCCACGCTTGATAGCCCGAAGGGTCGGGCGTGCGGCGCAGGTAGCCGAAGTACTGGACGGCGACGAACGCAAAATTGAACTGCGCGTTCGTGGCTTCCGTGCTCTCGACGATGATGCGCAAAACATCCGCGCGCGACTTCGTCCCGGCGTTCAGCGCGTTGACGAGCGAGTTGCGCGTTTCGCCGCTCACCGGGTCAGCCGCCGTCAAAGTCATGTTGAGGTTCGAGAGCAGGCGGTCAACATACGCTTCGTTGGTCGTGCCGGAGAAGGCGTTGACGAACCGGGTGCGCGCCACGAAGTCTTCGGTATAGTCGAGTCGCTTGGCGAACACTTCCGCGGCGGTTTGACCGGAGACGCGCCGGGTGTCCGGGGCGAACTCGTCATATTCCGGGTAGTAGTTCGGGTTGTTCGCCGCGCCGAAAGCGGCCTTGTAATGAAGGAACACGAAGAAGCCCTTCAAGCGATTCTCCACGGAGCCGAAGAACGACTGCGAGACGATGATGCGGTCGCACCCGGCGGACGGGCTGGAGAAATCAGCCGCGCCGTTGAACGGGTTCGGGCAATTGTTCAGGATGGCCGACCAAGGCTCGCTCGGTTCCGGTTCGCGCGAGAGGAAGTCGAGATACTGCATGCGCACGAAGAAGGGCGTCTGGTTGATCGGATTGCCCTGCGGCGGCGCAGTGTCGTCAAACTGGATCGTCACGTCGGCGGTTGACTGCCCGCCGAGCGTCGCGCCCTGCGGGCTGCTGAGCGAAATACGGAATATCTCGTTGCCCTCGACGTGCACGTCGTTGATGAGCGGGATGGTGAAGGTCTTCACGGTTTCGCCGACGCCGAAGGTCAAAGTGTCAACGGTCGTGGCGTAGTCGCAACGCGCATAAGCCGTGCCTTGCGGGAAGAGTGTGCCGTCCGGCTTTTTGACCGTCGGGTCGCAGGGGACAGCCGCCGGGTCGTCCACGGTCGCGTATTCAACCGTGGCCGCGCCGTTCAGGTCGCCCGAACGCGTGACGGTGATGGTCGCCGATTTCGACGCGTCGTTTTCGTTGACGGTGTAGGTCGGCGAACTGAACTGAATCGAGGGCGTCGTGCCCGCGGAAGTTTGCGTAACGGTGTGTGTGACGCCGTTCACGGTGATCGTGCCGGTGCGCGTTGCGCCCGTCGCGTTGGCCGCCACGGTGTAGCGCACGCGGCCTGTGCCTGTGCCGCTCGCAAAGCCGGAGGTGATCGTGATCCAGGGGGCGTTCGACGTGGCCGTCCAAGAGCACGCGCCCGTCGTGACGACCGTGAAGCGACCGCTGCCGCCATCGTCTCTGAACGGGCGCACGCTCGGCGAGAGCACGTAGGAGCAGGCCGCGTCCTGCGTGACGGTGAAGGTCTGACCGTTGATAGTAATCGTTCCCGTGCGCGCCGTACCTGCCCCGTTCGGGGCGACGGTGTAGGCGACTGTGCCTGCGCCGTTCGAGTCAACGTTGGCCGAGGTGACGGTGATGAAGTCCGGGTTGTTGCTCACCGCCGAAAGCGTGCAGCCCGGCTGCGACGTGACGCCGACGGTGAACTGCCCGCCGTTGCCGCCCACTGCGCTCCCCGTCGAGGCGAGCGTGAATGTGCAGCCCGCCAGATTGGTGAGGCGGAGCGTGTAATTGCCGGTTTGGCCGGGCGCTAAGGAATTGACGAGAATCGTGTAAGTGCCGGTTGCGGGCACGGTGAACGAGCCTGAGCCTTCGGGGATGCGCGCGGTGTCGCTGCCGGTGGGCGCTCTTTCGATAGCCAGCGCATCGCCGGCGGGCGAGAGCAGGAAGACTACGGGAACGAGGCTCGCGTTGCCGGTAGTCAGCGAGATGACGATCTGCTGCCCCGCCGTGGCGTTGACCGTGTAAGCGTCAAGGAACGAACCGTCTTCGATCAAGCGGCAATCGCCGTTGGCGAGCGAGCCGTTGGACGTGCCGCCCAGGGCAATCGCCGTCGAGACGCAGTTTGGCCCCTGAGTTAAGGTCAGGTTGTAATTGCCTGTCTGGTTAGCCGCCGTGTGGTTGGCGACGATGATGTACGTGCCGGACATGGGCAGGCGTGCGAAGTCGCCGTTGGTCGGGATATGCGCCGTCGAGCCGCCGCCGCCGTTGTCGTCCTCGGCGATCAAGTCTCCGTTCGGCTGAATCAAATAAAGGTAAGGGTTGACGTTGCCGGGAGCGGCGGCGGTCATCGTGATGGAGACTTGCTGCCCCGCCGTGCCGTTGAAGGTGTAGAGATCGACGAAAGTGTTGTCGAAGTCAATCGCGTTGGCGCACTCGCCGCCGTTGATTGATCCGGCCTTGGTTTCGCCGTAGGCAATCGGCGTGAGCGCGCAGACCGCGCCGGAGGAGAGCGAGAGGGTGTAAGCCCCGCGCGCTTCGGGCGCGAACGAAGTGGCGAGAATCGAATAGGTGCCGGTGAACGGCAGGATGATGAAGCCGCCGGGCGCGATGCGCGAATTCTGGTTCGGGGGATTGCTTTCCTGATCGATGTCGTCGTTTTCCGTCAACACCGACCCGTCTGGCCTGAGCAGGTAGAGGAGGGTGTCGAAGCTCGCCGTCATGGAGATCGAGATTTGCTGGCCTGCCGTGCCGTTGAAGGTGTACTCGTCTGTGAGCGAGCCGTCCGGTTGAGTTTGTCCGACTTTGATGATCGGACTCACGCAGTCGCCGTTTGCCAGCGACCCGTTAACGTTCTGGCCGAAAGTGATCGCCTGACTCTGCGTGCAGACTGTCAACGCCTGCGCGTCGTCCGTCCCTTTGACGGCGATGGCTTTGGCGGCAGGCTTATCGCTCTGGCGTGTGTTGATTCTGGCGTTAACCGCGTCGCTCTTCTTGCCGCCGACGACGCGCTTCTGCTGCTGTTGTTGCGTCCCGGCGGGCGCGAGGGCTGCCGAAGCCACGTGCTGCAAACGCGTGTTGTTCAAGGCAAACACCATCAGGCACAGGACGGAAAAAAATGCGAGCCGCAACGCAAAGCGACTGGAAGACAAAACACGGTAAACGTTCGCAAATTTCATGTTGAACCTTATTTACTACAGAGTGGTTGAACCCGACAGTTGATGTTTAACGCTTCGGGCAGGCTGTCGAGACGGCACACCGCGCGCGTGGGAAGAGTACGAAATTTAACAGAGCGCATAACCAGCCGCGAACCTTCCCGAACAGGCGTTAGGTTCGCCGTATGTTTACAGCCGCAAATTGACGATTCGGGAAAACGCGCGTTCGTCACACGGGAGAAAGCGCGAAGGTTAGATGAACACGGGTTGCTCAAAAGCTAATAAATCCCCAACCTGCCAATGATCTTAACCCGTCTGTAAAACTCCTGTGAAACCAAGTCGCAGGGAGGAACTTGAACTCTAATTGAAAGGGCGTTTGCGGGTCAAGCCGCGAGAGCTCATTTAACAAGGATGCCGCAAGATAAGCCACACAATTAGTTAGATGCTTCCTTTCATTTCTACCTTCTCATCCTTACTATCTTGCGACTATAACGCGCCCCGATTGCCTTGTTTGACTTTAATGTCCTGGCTTCGCTGCCGGTGTCCTTTACGGGTTGCCGTAGAAGTTGACGGCATGAGAAAAGTGGGTTGAGCCTCGAAGGGCTTTGATTGTCTCTGCGCCCTTCAGCTTTTGCGCCGCTTGGTCTGTTGCAGAAATTCACGCAAATCCAGCGTATCTCGATGTCGGAAGACCCGTTCAAACACGTCTAAATATTCTTCCGTCGTGATGTTATGTTTTCTTGATTTCCCGGAGAAGATAAAATTCAGCCCTGAGATTGCTCCGTTTCGTCCATAGCGAGGTAAGATCAGAACCCGGCCGTCGTCCTTATTGCGACCCGTCATGTGGCGGAGCATCCCGAAATGATGGTGATCATCATTGAGAAATTTCTCATACTGATCGGTCACCAGACACTTCACAATCATCTTCCCGCGCAAACCTTTCTTCAACTCAAGGATGGCGTCTTCGTGCTTTTGCAGCGACGGGAGCAGTTCGTCTCTTTCCGCTTTAGAATCCCAACTCTTCCGATCAATCAGGATAACTCTCTTGATGATCGCGCCGCGACATACGGCTTTGACATTTTCCTGTAGGAATGATGAGTCGCCCACTCCATTTTGTGACCAGAAATTAAGATTTGAGAGGGTGCAATATTCTTCATTTCGTTCTAACAGTTCCATGACGCCTTCAAAGATGAAGGCGATGTAGGCGGGCGGCTGCTTCGCGTCCAAGCCCCAATTCTTCTGTTGTATGCTCGTGATCTGTTCCAGCGCACGTTCGATGCGCCAGGCCGCGATGCGATCCTGAAAGGGATTGGCAAACTTCTCCTCATCGCCTCGAATTCTCTGGAGCAGCCGGTGCAACTCATCTTCAGTCTTCGACTGATTCTTACTACTGTCATAAGCCGCTTGTATTCTCTTGACAATGCGGTTGAGTTCAGCCGACTTTGAATAGTCATTAATCTGATACGTTCTCGACCAAAACCTTATTTGTTCCGAGTCATTGGTAATTAAAACAAATGGTTTCTCTTGTGCGATGCGGAAGCCCAGTTCAAACATGACGTTCGGATTATTTTCGGAAATATCGGCCACTACGACATCGGCTCTCATCAAGCCCTCTAGGATTTCGTTCTTGATTGGCTTTTGCACGTCCTTTGTATCTATCCGGTAATAGTTCGCATCTTTCCCTAACGCCCGCTGGATGAGCGGCTCAATAACATTCGTGTAAATTGTCAGAGAAGGAAACTTCGTATCAACCCCGCCGAAGGGCATGATGACCATACATTCCGGCTTGCGGTCTACCTGTTTTTGAACGGCCTTCCGACGAACGAGTTTTTTGGCGGCGACGGGTTGACCCCGTTTTTTCTTGGGCTTTGAACTGTTACCCGGCGAATTACGAACGGCCACTTCGGTTACTCCTTTCCCCGCTCCCGGGTCGAAACCAAATAGCTGCGCTCTCTCTGCCGGATTGTCCGGCGACGCATGAACTTCTTCAATTAGTGAACGCCGAGAAGCATGTATTTGCTACGCAATGAAACCTTTTGCTGCAATTCCTCAATTCGCTCCTTCGGCAAACCTGCTTTTAGAAGCCACTGCGGGATAGCGTTGCGTAAGTCGGCCAGCGGCGGAGCCGTGTCATGCATAATCAACTCTTCAAAAGTAAAACGAAACTCGTCATGATTAGTGGAAATAACGATGCAGTCATACGGGGAACTCAAAATCTTCTCCCGCAAATCTTCCCACCGCCCCTTCTCTTCGTTTGGGTGATAACGGTAGCTTCCTTCGCCGCTTTCCTCCAGACCTTCGCGCGCTTTGGGCGGCAACAATTCATATTCGTCTTTGTTGAATTTTAAATAGAGCAGGTCCTTTTCGCTGTGAGATGCGCGCACCGGGTCCCAGAAAGAGACGTTTGCGCCGGAGGAGTGTAACCTCTTCATCAGTTCGACAATAGCCGATTCCCGGGTATCTCCTACGTTCTCTTTATAGGCCACGCCTAAGAAGAGGATCGACCGCCCGGAGACACCCTTATGATTCTGATTGAGCAATCGTTGAATCAACTCTAGCGCGTCCCGCTTCATCTCTTGATGAGCTTTTTCCGCTACATCAATAAATGTAGCCATGTGTCGTTGATTACGGACAGACCAATTAAGATAGTGTGGGTCGATGGGAATACAGTGGCCGCCGATCAGTCCGGGGTCGCACATGTCGAGACCGAATTTTTTGGTCTTGGCCGCAGCAATAATTTCCCAAATGTTAAGCCCGAAATTTCTGGCTATTTGCGACATCTCGTTAGCGAAGCCAATCGCGACGAAGCGGAAAGTATTCTCTACCAGCTTGACCAATTCAGCCGCTTCGAGGCTGTCAACCTCCTCCACCCCGGTCGTAATTTTTTTATATAGCGCGACGGCATTATCTCTATCAGGTTTATTCAATCCGCCCACGATGCGCTTGATCTTAGCCGGATCAATCGGGGGCACTCCATCTTCACCGCGCACGATGCCGCTGGGATTGATTCTTTCAGGTGAGTAGGCCAGCGACCACTCTCTCCCGTCTCTGAATTTATCGAATGGCGCGCCGAAAATCTCTCTGGTCGTGCCCGGATAAGTGGTGCTTTCCAACACCATCAGTCGTTCGTGCGGTAGAGCGTCGTTTTTCTGTTCTTGTTCGCAAACATGACAGATAAGCTTGGCGGCCTTCTTGATCCACTGAGTATCCGGCGCCCATCCTCCTTTAGGGTCGAGGGGCGTCGGGACGCAAACAATAAAAATGTCCACGCCGACGAGCGGTTCAAGCGCGGAAGCGGCGGGCGATGAGTTCGGGTC
>DASYMM010000599.1:0-11859 GCA_036009085.1 Pyrinomonadaceae bacterium
GCTGCCGCAGCGAAACATCACAGATGCGCGGCAGGCGTGGGCGGCAATCATCTAAGTCTATGAACATGGGAGTTGATTTGTTAAGATGCGCGCTGTTCAGTGATTGAAATTGCGACGGCTAATGCGTAGCTCACCTCAACCTCAAGCGAGTGATGAGCATCGCCGTTGAGTCTGGCAGGCCAACTCTCTCGGCGAACCCGATACGCAGGCACATTCTACCCGCTGTTGCGGGTAAGAGCAAGTCAGGCCGTGCGCTTTCTGTCCGGTCAGGAGGGTACTCCTGATGGGCTACGCGCGCCGCAGGCCGAAGCGTCTTGCCGAGAAACTTCTACAGATTAGGAATGCTCTTGGTCTTTCTCAGTCTGATTTGTGGAGACGGATGGGCGTTGAGGATGAGATTCCGTTTAAGCGAATCTCAGAGTATGAGTTGAATAAAACTGAGCCGATACTAACCGTCCTCATGCAATATGCACGCGTTGCGGGCATCCACACCGAAGCCCTCATTGACGACGGGCTCGACCTCCCCGCCAAACTCCCCGGCGACGTGCGCCACGAAGAGATCACACGCAAGTACGCGCCACGCGGCAAAAAGCGTTAACCTGATCTTAAACGAGCTATCTCCATCTCTCTGCCTGATTACTCTTGCTCACGCCATTTAGCTAGTTGTGCGCGCGTCTCAGCAATAGCAGTTGTGTCTCCAATCTGCTCACTAATTCTGAGCGCGGCCTCTGAATAGGCAATAGCTTGATCACGATCACCGAGCTTATTAAGTACTAAGCTCATATGCCGGAGCGTAAGACTTTCGCAACGTAGATCACCTATCTCTCGCGCAATAGTCAATGCTTGCTCATAGTATTCCATTGCAGGGCGCGTCTCTCCCAAGTCGCTATATGAAATGCCTAAATTGAGAAGTGCTGGTTCCTCCATGCGCTTATCACCGAGATCTTGAGCAATGTCCAGAATTTGCTCCTGATATTCGATAGCAAGACGCGGTTCATTCAACTCTCGATAAGCAGTGCCAATGTTACCTAGAGAAATACCCTCGGCATGTCGATCCTTAACATCCCGCGCGATAGCAAGTGCTTGCTCAAAAAATTCGATGGCGTGCCGATATTCGTCCACGGCATAATAAGCAACCCCCAAATTGCACAAGATATTCTGCTCACTGATCTGGTCCTTCAACTTCCGAGCGGAAGGAATTGCTATTTCCAGCCAGCCAATCCATTCACGCGGTTGTTGACGCAGCTGAAGCAAGTATGCTCCGGCATTCGGATAGCGAGAACACAATTGAGCCGCCGCGTTATTATCACCGGCCTGACTTTCAGCCCATGACTGCCCGGTTTGGATGTTAGTCCACTCCAAATCGAACAGTGCCAGTCCGCGAATGAGCGCATCAACACCCTCAAGATAAAGAGCACCAGCCTTTTTAAGTACATTAAAATAATGCATAGCGTGACGCTCTTGACCTGCATCTCGCTCGCCATCGCTTAAGCGGCTGTCCGCAAACAGGCGCGCGAGGTCATGCATGCTGTAACGGGTGATGGCTTCGTTCCAATCAATGAGGCTGTATTTGATCAACTCGTCAAGTAGGTCTTGCGCCACATATGATTCAACTTCCCAGACGGCGGCGGCGGCTTCGGCATCGAACGTGTCGGGAAAGACGGAGAGCATCGTCCAGTGCTTTTGCAACTCGGCGTTGAGCAGGTCGTAGCTCAGGCTGAGCGATGCTTCGATGAGCTTGAGCCTCTGTTGGGCGTCCCTTAGTCGCCGGACATAATCGGCCACGCCGAGGCTGATGCGTTCGGCGATGGCGCTGGCGGCGAGGCGGAGCGCGAGCGGGAGATAACCGCAGAGTTGGGCGATCTCGTCAGCTTCGTCGCCGACGCGGGGCGCGATGGTGAAGAGTAAGTTGCGGGCGTCGTCTGATGGGAGCGTGTCGAGATTTTTGGGGAACAGGCCGGGGAGGGTGAAGTGTTGGCGCGAGGTGACGAGCAGCACGCAATCGGCGGGCGGAATGAGCGGCGCGACTTGCCGAGCGTCCTTCGCGTTGTCCATCAAGAGCAGGGCGCGTTGGTTGTGCAGCACGCTCCGGTAGAGCGCGCATAAGTCTTCTTCGTTGTCGGGCAGTTTGGCGGTCGGATGATAGGCGCGGATAACGTGTGCTAACGCCTCGGAGACGGGCACGGGTTGTTGTTCGCTCGCGCCTTTCAGGTCGAGATAGAACTGCGCGTCCGGGTAGCGCGGCGCGAGTTGTGCAGCCAGTTTGAGCGCGAGGGCTGTCTTGCCGATGCCGCCTTGGCCTTGCAGGCCGGAGATATTGACGCCGCGTTCTATGTTGGCCGTGAGTTCTTCCAATTCAGCGGTGCGCCCGGTGAAGTCTCCCGGCGGCGGCGGGAGTTGATGCAGCGGGAGGATGGTGGAAGTCGTAGCTTCTGCCGGTTGGATTGATGGTTGGTAGCTGTCAACAATCCAGCGGTGCAGATCGGCGGTCACTCTGGCCGATAGGTCGTCGGGGCTGTTGAACTCGGCGACGGTGTGCGCCTGTTTCAGTTCCGCTTTGAGCTTTTTTAGCTTTGCCGCCGGTTTGGCTTTCGTTTCAACTTTATCGAGCGTGATGGTTGATTCGGCTTTGAAGTAGATGAAGCAGGGCAGATTGTGCGCGCGGGCGCGGCGGTATTCGTCTTCGGTGATGCCGGAGCCGTAGCGCGCGGCGAAGATGCCGACGTAAATGTGGCAGCGGTCAACTTCTTCTAGCGAGGCGCGGCGCGTGTTCTCGTCGCGGCTGCCGAAGTATTCCATGCCGGCAAAATTGGTGTCGGCGCGCAGTCTTTGCAAGGCCGCTTCTACGGCTTTGCGCTCCGGCTGCAAGTCGAGCCAGGTTGAACTGACAAAGACTCTGAGTGGAGATCGTTGCACGTCGGTTTCACGCTCCCGTGGAGGTTTGAACATGCCGTGAGGCGGCTTACTTATAGCACCGTTTTGGCGCGTGAAGTAAGGGCGAGTTCGAGCGTGAGGGACGGTTTATTTGTTCTTGGCTTTCTTCGCCTGTCGTTGTTTGAAGACGCGTTCGCCGCCGGGTTCGCCTTTCTTGACGTTAGTGGGGAGGGCGGCGGGGAGGGAGGGCGAGTTGGAGCGTGGGCGGGCGGCGTTGCTGCCTGTTTGTTGGGAGGAGTCGTCGGCGAAGAATTTGTTGGCGTCTTTGCGTTTGCCGCGTAGGGCGGGCGTGTTGGCCTCTGCTTCTTCCTGTTTGACGGGACTGTTGCTGCGCTCGTCGCCCATCTGTTGCCCGCGCCGGTTGGCGGCGATGCCAGCCTTGCTCTGCGCCTTCTTGTTTGCCATCATTCCCGCTCCTTGTTTGACCTAAAATTAAACTCAAGACTCAACGCCGCCGCAGACGCGGAGCCAAGCCGCAGCGTTAACGCAGAGGAACACATTCACCTCTCTGCGTTTACTCCGCGTTCCGCTCTGCGTCTGCGGCGGTGAAGGTATTGTCGCCACACCTTCCGCACCTTCCGCTCAAGGCTCTCGGACGCGCATGGCTTCGGGTTGCGGCTGTCCGGTCGGTTGATTCTGGCGTGCGCCCGCGTCGCCTGTGCTGACCGGCGGCGGCGGGTTGACGACGAGCTTTTCGAGCGCGGCGTCCAAAACTTCGCTGATGCGCGCGACGAGGACGATCTCCAACTCCCCGCGCACCTCCGCCGGAATCTCTTCGAGGTCGGCCTCGTTGCGCGAGGGCAGGATGATGCGCCTGATCCCCGCACGGTGCGCCGCCAAAACTTTCTCCTTGATGCCGCCGACGGGGAAGACCAGACCTGACAGGGTGATCTCGCCCGTCATCGAAGTGTTGTGGCCGACGCGCCGCCCGGTCATCAGAGACGCGAGCGCG
Source organism: Pyrinomonadaceae bacterium (assembly GCA_036009085.1). Taxonomy (GTDB): domain Bacteria; phylum Acidobacteriota; class Blastocatellia; order Pyrinomonadales; family Pyrinomonadaceae; genus JAIVJZ01. The sequence goes on from DASYMM010000599.1 coordinate 3,887, forward strand.
GCGGTGATGGCGACGCCCGCCGAAGGGCCGTCTTTCGGGATCGCGCCCGCAGGGACGTGCAGGTGCACGCCGTAACTTTTGAACATCTCCGGCGGGATGCCGAACTCCGAAGCGTGCGACCACAGATACGAGCGCGCGGCGCGTGCCGATTCCTGCATCACTTCGCCGAGTTGCCCGGTGATCGTCAAGCCGGAGCCGCCGGGCAGGAGCGTCGCTTCGACGAAGAGTATCTGCCCGCCCATCTCCGTCCACGCCATCCCTGTTGCCACGCCCGCCGGGAGTTCCTTGCGCGCCTCTTCCGGGTAGAAACGCGGCGCGCCCAAATACTCCTTGATGTCTCCGGCCTCGACGCGCACTTCCGTCGCCTCGCCCTGCGCGACCTTGAGCGCGGCCTTGCGCGCGACCGAGCCGATGGCGCGTTCCAGTTGACGCACTCCGGCCTCGCGCGTGTAGCGCGTGGCGATCAGCATGAGCGCGTCGTTCGAGATGAAGAACTGTTCGGCGCGCAGACCGTTTTCGCCGACCTGTCGCGCGACGAGATATTGCAGAGCGATGTGCAGCTTCTCCTGATCGCTGTAGCCCGCGAGCGCGATGATCTCCATGCGGTCGCGAAGGGGCGGCGGGATGGGGCCGAGTTGGTTTGCCGTCGCGATGAAGAAGACCTTCGAGAGGTCGAAGGGCAGGTCTAGATAGTGATCGCGGAACGTGTTGTTCTGCTGCGGGTCGAGAACTTCGAGGAGCGCAGACGCGGGATCGCCGCGAAAGTCCGCGCCGAGCTTGTCTATCTCGTCGAGCATCATCACCGGATTGTTGACCTGCGCGCGGCGCAGCGATTGAATGATGCGACCCGGCATCGCGCCGATGTAGGTGCGACGATGGCCGCGCAACTCCGCTTCGTCGCGCATGCCGCCCAAACTCAGGCGTTCAAACGCACGCCCCAACGAGCGCGCAATCGAACGACCCAGAGAAGTTTTGCCGACGCCCGGAGGGCCGACGAAACAGAGGATGGGACTTTTAGAGTCGGGTCGCAGTTTGACGACGGCGAGAAATTCGAGGATGCGTTCCTTGATGTCTTCCAGCCCGTAATGATCTTCGTCGAGCACGCGGCGCGCTTCGGCCAGATCAAGCCGGTCTTCCGAACTTTTGCGCCAAGGGAGTTCGAGCACGTATTCGAGATAAGTGCGGATCACGTGATAGTCGGGCGCGGCGGCGGGCAGGCGTTCCATGCGCTGGAGTTCGCGTTCGGCCTCCTTGCGCACTTCGTCGGGCAAGTCCGCTTCCACGAGACGCTCGCGCATCAGAGCGGCTTCCGCGCCCTCCCCGTCCTCGTCGCCGAGTTCCTTCTGGATCGCCTTCATCTGCTGCCGCAGGACGTATTCGCGCTGCGCCTTGTCCATCTCCGTCTGCGCTTCGGTCGCGATCTTTGAAGACAACTGCATGATCTCGACTTCGCGCGCGAGCCGCGCATGTGCGAGACGCAGCAGTTCGTCCGTCGTGTCCGCATCGAGCATGGCCTGTTCGTGTTCGACGCCGAGGTTCAGGACGGAGGCGAGGAAGTAAGCGATCTGCGTCGGCTCGGTCGCGCTCATCACGGCGGCGCGCACTTCGGGCGGCACCTGCGGCAAGATCGCCAGCGCGCGCTCGATCAAAACGCGCACGTTGCGCTGCAACGCTTCGACCTCCTGCTGGTCAACCGTCGCGAGCGGCGGCAACACCTCCACGCGCGCACGCAAAAACGGCTCGGTCTGCGTCCATTCCAGCAAGCGCACGCGCTCCGTGCCCTGCACGATGATCTGCAAAGCATCCTCGCCGCGAAACATGCGCTTGACCATGACGAGCGTGCCCACCGTGTAGAGGTCTTCCGGCGACGCTTCGATCTCCATGGCTCTGCCCGGTTTGACGCTGAAACAGGCCAGCAACTTCTCCGGCTGCCCGAGCGCGGCCTCGACCGCCGCGACCGAGCGCGGGCGACCCGCCGCCAGCGGAACGACCGTGCCGGGAAAGATTGTCGTGTTCTGCAAAGGCAGCACCGCGATCTCGAAAGGAGCGGCGGCGACGGGCGGCGGCGTCTGCGTCTCGGATTGTGAAGCGTCGGGTGTGTTCGTTGAATTTTCAGCCATGATGGTTTTGTCCGTTGTCCGTCGTCAGTTGTCCGTTGTTTCGTGCTGCCCGATCTCGAATCCCTCATTTTCAGCTTGACGCTGACCGGGCACATGCGACGGACAACGGACTACTGACAGCTTTCCCTACTCGCATTCCTCCGGGCTACTCAGGCGGAGCAGGAGCAGCCCGTCCTTGTAATCGCTTTCGATACGCGCGCCTTCAATCGGGCAGGGGAAGCGCAGCGTCTTCTCGAAGCGGCTGTAGGAAATTTCCACTTGATGATACGAGATCGTTTCGCTGCAAGAAGTATCGCTGCGCGTGCCTTTGATAACCAGCATCGGCCCCTCGATGGTGATCTCAAGTTCGTCTGGACGGACGCCCGCGAGATCAACCTTGACGAGCCAGCCGTCGCGCGTGCGATACACGTCCGCCGGAGGCGACCAGTGCCGCTCGCACAGACGCCCCGGCTTCGTCACCGGCATGAAACGCAAATAACGCTCGATTGATTTTGCCATAAGAAATACAGTGACGAGTGACGAGTGACAAGTGACAAGTTGAAACAGTGACAGGTGAATAGTGACAGGTGACGAGTTAAAGACAAGTTTAAAAATAAGTTTAAAGACCGGATTGCCGCTTTAACTTGTCACCTGTCACTTGTCACTCGTCACTGCTTTCTTGTCACTATCCAAAAATTCTGTTCCAGAACGAAGAGCCGCTGGAAATCTCTTCGAGGGCTTCGGCCAGTTCGCGGTCGTCGTTGGTTTCCAGGGCCACGTCGGCCATGGAGATGATGCCGCGCAACGTCCTGTCCTGATCCACGATGGGGATGCGGCGCACCTGTTTGTCGCCCATCTTGCGTATGGCTTCGATGACGCGGTCGTTCGGGTGCGCGGTGTGCACCTCTTCGGTCATGATCTCTTCGGCGCGCGTGGTGTGCGGGTCGCGCCCTTCGGCGATGGCGCGCACCACGATGTCCCTGTCCGTGATCAACCCGACGAGCCGCCCGTTGCCGTGTATCGTCGCGTTTACGCGGCGCGCTTCGGGACTCGTGCCGACTGGCGCGTCAACTCCTGTGGCGGCTGCCGTCGCCGCAACTTCACCCGGAGGCCGCGTGCTGATCGGCGTCTCCGCCCGATCCACGACGGGGATGACGCCCGTGTCTTCGTTCTTCATCAAGCGCGCGACCTCTTCGAGCGTCGTGTCGCGCGTGGCAACCGTCACGTCGCGCGTCATGATGTCGCGGCAACGGACGTGCGAGCGCGTTGCGCCGCGCCGCCCCTCGCCGCTGCTGCGGCGTCCGCGAAAAAAGTCGCGCCCCTCTTCAAAGATCGAACGCCCCTCACGGTCGTCGTCTTCATAACGGCGCGGGCGTTCGTCGTAGTCGCGCCCTTCTGCGCGCCGCGCGCCGCCCGCGTAGCCGCCGCGCTCGCGTTCGTCTCGATAATCTTCACGGTCGCCGTAGCCGCCGACGCGTCTCCTGCGCCCGTAGTCGTCGTAATCGCGACCGCCGCCGCCGCCCGTCCCGCGCGTGCCGTAGTCGCCGCCGCGCCGCTCGTCGCCGCCGCTGCCGTAGCCGCCGCGTTCGCGCTCGCTGCGGTCTTCGTCGTAGCCGCCGCGCCGCGCCCGCGAGCGGTCGCCATAAAAATCATCGTCCCTGTCGTCACGGTATCTCGACATGATCTCCTCCTGAAATGATCTCCAAAGATGAAAGCGCGACGCGCCGACGACTACGCCGCCCCTGCGACACTGGCAACCAGCAAGACTCTCTTCAACGGCGACGGCGGCGACAGACGACGCCCGAAACGGCGCACGCTCGAACGCTCGCCGCACGCCCGGCGCGCACTTTCCAGACTTCAAGGGAACGCCTGCGATTATAGAAGGCAAAGGCGAGGGAAGGCAAAAGTAAAAGGAAGGATGAAAGGGAATCGGGGAGAGTGGAAGGATAAAAGGGAAAGGCGAGGAACGCCGTTCAAGTCTCCTTTTGCGCCTTAAGTCCCGACTTTGTGCCTCCAGCGTGAAATCAGTTTCACGCTGGAGGCACAAAGTCGGGACTTAAGGCGCAAAGGCTTGAGTGGTCATTCTTCCTTTAGCCTTCCTACTTGCTGATGATCTCTGCGACGAGTTGCACCTGCGCGCGGATGTCGAGCGTGCCGATCTCGACGGGCGTTTTGGCCTGCATCGCCTCTGAGGCAATGCCGCCGCGCATCGCGCGCACGTCATAGACGGGGACGGGACGCCCCGCGCTCGCCTCCTGCACTTCGAGTATGCGCCCGACGCGCCCGCCGAGAGCCTGCGCCATCACCTGCGCCTTACGCAGAGCCTCGCGCGTCGCTGCGGCGAGAGCCTCGTCGCGCGCCGGTTCGTCGCGGCGCAAGGTGAAGGATAGGCTGTCTATGTTGTTTGCGCCCGCTTCGGTCGCCGCGTCAATCACGGTGCCGACCTTCGTGAGATCGCCGAGCGTCACCGTCACGGTGTTGCGCGCTTCATAACCTCTGATGAGCGGCTGCTGATTTTCGCGGTAAGTGTATTGCGGCTGCAAACTGTAGCCGCTCGTCTCGACCTCCGCGCCCGCGCCCGCCGCAGCCTTCAACGCACGCACCATCGCTTCGCTTCGTCGCGCGTTCTCCTGCTGCGCAGCGAGCGCGGTCTGCGCCTGCGTCACGACGGCGACCGAGATCATCGCCGTGTCCGGTCGCGCCTGCACGAGCGCATCGCCGGAGACGACCACGCGCGTCGCTCCCGCCATCAAAGACAAACTGCTATCGCTTGCGCCGCCGCCGCCGTCAGCAGGGCGCAGCGTGCGCGCCTGAAACGGCGTGCCTTCCATCTGCGTCGTCACCACATCGCGCCGCACCTCGCCCGTCGCTTCCACCCCCGCGCCTTCGCGAAACCAGGATTCATTGCGCCAGCGATCCGCGTTCAAGAGTAGATATTTTTGCTGTGTAGAATTAATTAACCAACCGCCCGGCTCCACCGTCCGCCCGAGTTGACCGCGCACGGTGATCTCCTGCGCCGCCGTCGCGGTCGCCTGCCCGACGAACATCAAACTCAACATGGCGACGCTCGCCGCCAGCAACCAGATTCTTCTTCTCATTTTTCTCTCCGTTTCCATTTCTAACTTTCGTCTCCGGCGCGTGCGCGCGTCGCCCGACGGCGAGAGAGTACCGTGGGAAACTCGACGCGCGGAACTCTTCCGTTCGCGCCCACACTTCCTGAACGCGCGCCCCACACGAACCTTGCGCGCTTCTTTTGCCTAACCGCAGGCCATTTTGTTACGCTCTACGCCAGGATGCAAACCTTCGATTCTCGTTATCAAAACTCCAAACGCCCGGCGCGCACCGGCACGCTCGTCACCGTCGGTCGCGTCGAAGACGTGCCGGAGGGACGCGGCGCGACCGTCGAACTCAAAGACGGCGCCGAACTCGCGCTCTACAACGTCGAAGGCCGATTCTACGCCGTCGAAAACTTCTGCCCCCATCGCGGCGCGCCCCTCGCCGACGGCCAACTCTCCGGCGCCACCATCCAATGCGACTGGCACGGCTGGCGCTTCGACCTTCCCACCGGCCAATGCCTCGGCCGCCCCGCCGCAAGCCTCGAAGCCTACGAAGTCCGCATCGAAGACGGCTGGATAAAAATCCTCGTCTAAGCCTTTCTCGCAAACTCAATTCATCTCGCTTCACCGGAGTTGCACACAATGGCAAACGAAGAACATCTCGAAATATTGGAGCAAGGCGTGGAGGTTTGGAATAAGTGGAGATACGAGAATGAGGTTGAGCCAGACCTTAGTGATGCAGACCTTTCGGGGCGCGATCTTGTTAGCTGGGAAATTGTTGATCTAAGCAATACGAATCTGCGCAGAGTGAATTTCAGTGGTGCGAATCTTTCACAGGCAGACTTATCCGGGTCTGACCTAACTGAGGCTAGTCTTGTTTCGGGAAATTTCAGGCATGCTAGCCTCAGTAATGCGAATCTCACCAAAGCAAATTTATCCAGCGCAGATTTCAAGCACGCAGATTTAAATGGCGCAAACCTTTTTGAGGCCCGCCTGACGTTAACGAACCTGACTAATGCCGATCTCAACTCTGCGGATTTTAGTGGTTCTAAATTAGGGGCAACAATATTCGGCAAGAATAATCTGAGCGAAGTAAAGGGTCTGGCTTCTGTGAAGCATGAAGCCCCTTCAATTATTGGCATTGACACGTTGTACTTATCAGGCGGAAAGATTCCCGAAGTTTTCCTGCGCGGTTGCGGCGTGCCGGACGAGTTTATAGCCTACCTTCCGGCGCTTATCGGAGCACGGCAAGCGATCCAGTTCTATTCGTGTTTCATCAGTTACAGCAGTAAGGATGAGGAATTTTGCAGGCGGTTGCATGCTCGCATGCGTGCCGAGCATTTGCGTGTGTGGTTTGCGCCGGAGGATATGAAGGGCGGGGAGAAGTTGGGTGAGCAGATTGATCGGGCGATTCAGATGCACGATAGGTTGTTGATCGTGCTTTCGGAGGAGAGTCTGCGAAGCAAGTGGGTGATGACTGAGATACGCAGGGCGAGGAAGACCGAGTTGAGAGAGGGGAGGCGCAAACTGTTTCCGATACGTCTGTGCAGCTATGAGCAACTCCTTGGGTGGGAAAGTCTGGATGCGGCTTCGGGCGAGGATTTGGCTGATGAAGTGCGCGGGTATTTCATCCCCGACTTCTCGAACTGGAAAGACCACGACGCATTCGAGTCGGCGTTCGACAGGTTGCTGAAAGATTTGCGTGCGGCGGAAGGAAGCGGCAAGGCCGATTCTTGAAACGCCTGACAAGGCAGGCTTAGAACTAACCACAAAGGCACGAAGACACAAAGAAAACTTAAGGTTTAAACTTTGTGTCTTTGTGCCTTCGTGGTTTGTTTTGTTCGTGCCGCTCAACGCCTCTTAGCACGCGCACCAGCCTTGCGTTTGATTCCTTCGTGTCTCACTGTGCCGGGAATCTTTTCGGGCAAGTCAAACTCGTCGTCAATTAGATCGTCAACATAGACGCCCGCCGCGCGTGCGTATGCCAAAAGGATCGCGAGCGTCGGCTCACGCTGCCCGTTTTCAAATTGTGAGATGTAGTTTCTATAACCCGTCTCAAGGCCGAGATGCTTGAGCATCTGGCTCTGCGAAATACCGAGCGTGGTGCGAATCTGTAGTAGCTTTTCGGCGAGCCGTTCTGGTCGCTCTCGCGGATTGCCCATCAAGATGTTTCTCCTGATAAGGCAATCAAGCATGCTCGTCGCTTGCTTCTAGTCAGAACAGTGACTAGAATGTTGTCGCTATCGGATGTCGCCAAGAAGATGCAGCCGTTCTGCTTCGTGGCGACGCTCATCACTCGTGAGTGGGTGAGGGTGAGCTAATCAATGCGACCGTTGCCAGTAGTTTTCAAAGAAAGAGCGCGCTCATCTTAACAGAGCGCGCCGTCAATGCAGCAGCCTTTTCTCACCGAAAGAGGACAGCTATCGTGATCCCTCGCTCTCGCATCATCCTCTACCTCGAAGATAATCGCATGTTGGCGGAGACCGTCCGCGACGTGTTGGAGTTCGCCGGATGGTACGTCAAGCCCTGCTGCGATAGCGTCAACACGTGGGCGATGCTTGATTGCACGAAGGAGCATTTCGACCTGCTGCTGTTCGACCACGAGTTGCGCCACATTAACGGGCTGGAACTGACGCGCCGCGTGCGCCGCATGCCGCACCGGAAAGGGACGCCGATCATCCTCATCTCACTCGAAGACTTAACGGAGGAAGCGCGCGAGGCGGGCGCGGATGCGTTCCTGCGGAAGCCGAATAATTTGATCGAGTTGGTGGATACGATCCGCCGCCTGCTTCCCGCGCCTGCCGTCGCATAAGGCAAA
>DASYMM010000600.1:0-7885 GCA_036009085.1 Pyrinomonadaceae bacterium
GTACTTCGAAGGGTCTATGTAAGGAGCGCCGATCAATTCAAAAGGTCTCGTCGTGCCTCTCCCCTCGGACATCTGCGTTCCTTCCAGATGAACTGTCCCCGGAAACACCGTCGCGCTATCGAGCGTCGGAATATTCGGCGAAGGCAAGACCCACCTGGCGTCCGTCTCGTCGAACCACAACTCGCGCGTCCACCCGTCCATCTGGATTAAATCCAACTCGCAATTGATGCCCCAATGCTCCCTGAACATCTTTGCCAGTTCGCAGACGGTCATGCCGTGGCGCGTGGGGAGCGGGAATTGCCCCACGAACGAAGCGTATTCCGGTTCCAGGACGTTTCCAGACACCTGTGCGCCGCCAATCGGGTTCGGCCGGTCGCAGACGACGACACGTTTGCCGTACTTCGCAGCCGCACGCATGCAATTAGCCAGCGTATAGACGAAGGTGTAGATGCGACACCCTACATCCTGCATGTCGAAGACCAGCACGTCCACGTCTCTTAACATCTCTTCGGTCGGTTCGCGCGTCTCGCTGTAGAGGGAATAGACGGGGAGGCCGGTCTCCGCGTCGAGCGTGTGCGGCGTCTCGATCATGTTGTCCTGCACGTCGCCGCGTATGCCGTGCTGCGGCCCGTAGAGCGTCGTGAGCTTGAAATTCTCCTGTGCGCGGCAGAGGTCTGCCGAGTGGCGCAAGTCTCGGTCAACCGAGGCTTGATTACAGACGAGCCCGACGCGCGCGCCGCGCAGCACTTCCAAGTGCTTCGACAGCAATTCTTCGATGCCCAGACTGATCTTTCGCTTTTTCCGCACACCCAAGACAATTCCCCTCCCCCGAAGCAAGTTACACAAACTTTACGACAACTACCCGCACAAGACAGAACCGCCATTGATATTTAGAACTTCCCCGTTGATGTGCCGCGCCCATTCGCTGCACAGAAAAAGCACCGGCAGAGCGATGTCGTCCGCGTCGGCGATTCGCCCGAGGGGAATCGAGCGTTCCACGCTCCTGCGAAATTCCTCATCTGTAAACGCTTTTGCGGTCATCTCGGTTTCTACCCAACCGGGCGCAACCGCGTTTACAGTCACACCGTAAACGCCCAATTCCACCGACAGAGACTTGGCGAAAGCGATCTGCCCGGCCTTCGAGGCCGCGTAGTTCGAGTAGTTCGCCTCGCCGCGCTGCCCCGCGGTCGAACTCACCAGGACGATTCTTCCCCAACCTTGTCGCTTCAAGGCCGGCACGGCGGCGCGGCAGACCGCCCAGGTTCCTTTGAGATTTACGTCCAACACGCGATCCCAAAGCTCTTCCGACAGTTCTTCAATCCCCGCCCCTTCCCAAATCCCCGCATTGCACACCACTATATCCAGCCGTCCAAACTTCTCTATTGCCGCATTCACCAGACGCGCCGCCTCATCAGCTTTGCCGACATCGGCGCGCACTGCCGTCGCTTCCACTTGATATTGCTTGAGAATGGCCTCCGTCGTCTCCGACGCCGCCGCTTCATCCGCGTGATAGCTGATAATTACCTGCGCGCCAGCTTCGGCCAGACGCTCCGCAACAGCCCTGCCGATCCCCCTCGACCCGCCCGTCACCAGAGCCACACGGCCTCTCAAACTCAAACCTTCCCACGCCTCCCCCATTTTCACCCCTTCAAATTATTCCACGCGCGGACGCCACCGACGTTATCGGACGCTGCAAGGCTTAACCAATCAACTCTCTTGAAAAACTTCTGCGTTGCGGCGACCCGTCGAGTAGAGTTTAGCGGCGGCGACGAACGACTTAAACAGGTTTTCTGAAAAGTCGTCCTGCTCCCAATCGATCTCCGGGTGCCATTGGACGCCCACAGCCCAGCGGTCAGTCCGGCTCTCTTCGAGCGCTTCGACCAAACCATCCGCCGTCCAGGCTGTCGCACGCAGGCCGTCCCCCACCGTTTCGATGGCCTGATGATGATGGCTATTCACCAACGCGCTCTCGCCCCCTGCCAGTTCCGCCAGCAAGCTCCCTGCGAGCAGGCGGACGCGATGCGAGCGGCGTCCACGCGGCGCGCCCTGTTCGTGTTTGATGGCCTCCGGCAACGCGCTCTCGATGTCCTGTATGAGCGTTCCGCCACGCGAGACGTTCCAGATTTGCAGCCCGAAACAGATCGCCAGCAGGGGCATCGCGCGTCGCTCCACTTGCGAGAGCACGAGCGCGTCCGTCGCATCTCTGAGCGGGTGCACCGCTCCGAGCCTGCGATGCGGTTCGTGTCCGTAGCGCAGAGGGTCTACGTCGGACGCGCTGCCGGGCAACAGCACGCCGTCCAGCGCATCCATGACAGACTCCACATAAGCTTGCTTCGGGATGAGCGACAGGTGCACGGGCACGCCGCCCGCAGCCTCCACCGCTTCGCTATAAGCGCGCGCCAGATAGAAACGTTCCGTCTCTAACTCATGCCGCATGGTGATTCCGATCAGAGGTTTCAAGTCGCTTTAGCTTCTCCCCTACGAGATAGACGCACGCGCGTCGCCGGAGTTAAACGAGCCACGCGGCGCGTCTTTTTATCTCCACGGCTATCATAACGCAAAAACTTGCGATGTCCGATTCCGCATCTTTCCCACGCGCGCCCGGCGATAAATCCGGCGCACTCTAAACCTCCTTCCTTGACTTCCCTTCAAGCCACTCCCTATATTTCCCCGTTACCACTATGAACAAAGAAACATCAATGCCGCGCTGGCGCAGTACGACCGTGCTTCTGGTACGCAGGGGAGGCAAAGTCGCGATGGCCGGCGACGGGCAAGTGAGTCTCGGCGACACCGTGATGAAAAGCGGCGCGCGTAAGGTGCGGCGTCTCTACAACGAACGCATCCTCGCAGGCTTTGCCGGAGCCAGCGCGGACGCCTTCTCTCTGCTCACGCGTTTCGAGAGCAAGCTCGAACAATATCAAGGCAATCTTGAACGCGCCGCCATCGAACTCAGCAAGGAATGGCGCACGGACAAAATCCTGCGTCACCTCGAAGCTCTGCTCATCGTGGCCGACGAGAAGAGTTCGTTTCTACTGTCCGGCAACGGCGACGTGATCGCGCCGGACGACAAAGACGACGCGCTCGCCATCGGCTCCGGCGGCTCTTTCGCCCTCGCCGCCGCGCGCGCCCTCTTGAAAAACACAGACATGAACGCGCGAGACATCGCACAGGAAGCGCTCAACATCGCGGGCGAAATTTGCATCTACACAAATCAAAATATTATCGTCGAGGAATTATGAAACACAGAGGTTAGAGGTTCAGAGGTCAGTTAAAACTAAAACTGTCTTCTACTAACCTCTGACCTCTCACCTCTGACCTCTAGCTTATGGTTATTTATCTCTCAGGTGAAGTGGACGAAGAAGCGCGGCTCGATGATATGACGCCGCGGCAGATCGTCGCACAGTTGGACAAGCACGTCGTCGGGCAACATGCAGCGAAGCGCGCCGTGGCAATCGCACTGCGCAACCGTGTCAGGCGACAGAAACTCCCGCCCGACATGGCCGCCGACGTGATGCCGAAAAACATCATCATGATCGGCACGACGGGCGTGGGCAAGACGGAGATCGCGCGTCGCCTGGCGCGCATGTCGAGTTCGCCCTTCCTCAAAGTTGAAGCCTCGAAGTTCACGGAGGTCGGCTACGTCGGTCGCGACGTGGAGAGCATGATCCGCGATCTGACGGAGATCGCCGTCGAGATGTTGCGCGCCGAGAAGGCCGAAGAAATTTCGGACAAGGCCGAACTCAACGTCGAAGAACGCATACTCGATCTACTCCTGCCGCCGAAACCTTCTTCCAACTTCTACAGTTTCGACGATGACGACAACAGCGGCGGCGGCAGTTCGTCCTCCGAGACGGACACGGCGGGCGCGCCTCTGCGCGACGATCAATTCCAGCGGACGCGCGAGAAACTGAGGGAGCAGTTGCGCGCGGGGAAGTTGGAAAACCGCATGGTCGAGATGGAGGTGCGCGAGAAGAATTTCCCGACCATCGAAGTCGCAGGCCCGCAGGGCGTGGAAGAGATGGGCATCAACATGAAAGACATGCTCGGCAATCTCTTTCAGGGGCGCACGAAGCGTCGCCGCATGCGCGTGGACGAAGCGATGGAGTATCTCTTGCAGGAAGAGGAGGAGCGGCTCATTGACATGGACACGGTGGCGCGCGCCGCGCTCGAACGCGTGGAATCCTCCGGCATCATCTTCCTCGACGAGATAGACAAGATCGCCGGGCGCGAATCGGGCGGAGGCGGACCCGACGTGTCGCGCGAAGGCGTCCAGCGCGACATACTCCCCATCGTCGAAGGCACGACCGTCAACACGCGTTACGGCATGGTGCGCACGGATCACATCCTCTTCATCGCCGCGGGCGCGTTTCACGTCTCGAAGCCTTCGGATTTGATTCCCGAACTGCAAGGCCGCTTCCCCATCCGCGTGGAACTCGAATCTTTGACCATCGAAGACTTCAAGCGAATTTTGACCGAACCGAAAAACTCGCTCGTCAAACAGTATCGCGCTTTGTTGGAGACGGAAGGCATCGAGTTGAGTTTTACGGAGGACGCCATCGAGTCTATCGCGCAGTTTGCGGGTCGCGTCAACGAGCAGACGGAGAATATCGGCGCGCGTCGCCTGCACACGATCATGGAGAAGGTCTTGGACGAGATCAGCTTTGCAGGCCCCGACCTCGAACCGAAGCAGCAGGTCATTGACGCGGCTTACGTCTCCAACACGCTGCAAGAGATCGTTAAAGATCAAGACCTCAGCCGCTACATTTTGTAAGCGTCCAATTTCGCAGACACGTTGCATCCGCGCATGAAATCTTCACGCCTTGCCAAGCCCAATACCGGACGCCGCCTCTTTCTGCTTTTGTCCGTCTGCATTCTCTGTTTCTCGGCCTGCGGCAAACGCCGCCCGCCGCTTCCGCCCGTCGAAAACGTCCCGCAGCGCACGGAGTTGCTATCCGGCGTGCAGCGCGGCAATCAAGTTATCCTGAGTTGGCCTGCGCCGCGCCGCAACGCCGGAGACGGCAGCGTGCAGAGCATCCGCCGCATAGACATCTACCGCGTCGCGGAGAGCACGGACGACCCCCTGCCGCTCACGGAGGAAGAATTTTCCACGCGCGCCACGCTCATCGGCTCAGTCCCCTACTCTTCTATCAAGAACGTCACGGAGGATTTAACTTACGAAGACACGCTGACGCTCACGGAACCCGTGCGCTTGCGTTATGCGCTCCGCTACGTCAACGCGACCGGCCAGCGCGCTTCGTTCTCAAACTTCCTGTTGATCGAACCCGCGACGCGCGTGAGCCAGCCGCCCGTCATCCTGAGCGTCACGAACGACAGCGAGAACGTGGTGCGCGTGCGCTGGCAGACGCCGCCCGCCAACGTGGACGGCTCCACGCCCGTCAACCTGCTCGGCTACAACGTCTATCGCACGGATCGCTCGCAGACCGAACCCACGCAGACGCCGCTCAACAGTTCCGTTCTGACCGCGACCTCGTTCGATGATCAGACTTTCAAGTTCGGCGAAGAGTACGTCTATGTCGTCCGCGCCGTCTCGCTCGGCACGGGCGGCGCGCAGGTCGAGAGCCTCAACTCCAACGCGCAGAGCATCGCCCCGCGCGACACGTTCCCGCCGTCCGCTCCTGAAAAAATTTCCATCGCGCCCGCGCCGCGCCGTCTCTCGCTCTTCTTTCCCGCGAACCCGGAGCGCGACGTGGCGGGCTACAACCTCTATCGCTCCACAGACCCGAACGCGCCGAAAGAACGTTGGACGAAACTCAACCGCACGCTCCTCGAACGCACCACTTTTCAGGACGACGCGGTCGAAACCGGAACAAAATATTTCTACTACCTGACGGCCGTGGACACGGCTGGCAACACGAGCCAGCCCTCCGAAGTCGTCTCCGAAACGGTGCCTTAAATGAGCAAAAAAATTTGCCGCTTCCTCAAACCGGACGGAGGCGAAGCGAGCTACGGCTTGATTGACGACGCGACGGTCTATCCCGTCCCGGCGGCGCAAATTTTCGCCGCCTCGCCCGCGCCCGTTTGGTCAACCGAAGGTTTCGCGCTCTCAGAAGCGAAATTGCTCGCGCCCGTCGAGCCTTCCAAGGTCGTCTGCGTCGGGCGCAACTACAGAGACCACGCCGCCGAACTCGGCAACCCGATGCCCGACGAACCCCTGCTCTTTCTCAAACCGCCCTCCTCCGTCGTCGGCCACGGAGTAGCCATCGAACTCCCCTCCGTCTCTTCGCGCGTCGAGCACGAAGGCGAACTCGGAGTCGTTATCGGACGGAGAGCGCATCGTCTGAGCGACAGCGAAAATCCGCTCGACTATGTGCTCGGCTATACCTGCGTCAACGATGTCACGGCGCGCGACCTCCAACGCCGCGACGTGCAGTTCACGCGCGCCAAATCTTTCGACACGTTCTGCCCCATCGGCGCATACATCGTGAGCGGCCTCGACCCCTTCAATTTACAGGTTGAAACGCGCGTCAACGGCGAGACGCGCCAGCGCGGGCGCACGAGCGCGATGGCCTTCCCCGTCTCCTACCTCATACGCTACATCTCGCACGTGATGACGCTCGAACCGGGCGACTTGATCTCGACCGGCACGCCCGCTGGCGTCGGGCCGCTCGCAGACGGCGACGTGGTCGAAGTCGAGGTCGAGGGAGTCGGGCTGCTCACGAACCCTGTGCGGGCTGGCAAGTAAGGACGGTTGCTGCATGGGGTTTGAAAGTTCAGAAGTTGCCGCGTCTGCGCCGAAAAAGATCGTCACGGTGCAGGCTCTCAAGTTTGACGGTCGGCTTCATCGCACGTGGCAGGCCAACCTCGTCGCGCAGGACGACTCGCTCGTCATCGTCGAGGGCGTCTTCGAGGAAGAGATTCGACACCCGCAACTCGGCACGATTGAGCCGGGAACGCGCAGCACCGAATACTACTGGACAGATCGCTGCTACAGCATTTTTCGCTTCCTGCAACCGTCGGGCGAATTACGCAACTATTACTGCAACATCAATCTGCCCGCAGAGTTTGACGGAAGCATCCTGTCCTTCGTCGATCTGGACATAGACGTGCTGGTCGCCCCCGATTTCTCCTACCGCGTTCTTGACGAAGAAGAGTTTATCGCCAACGCTGCGCTTTACGTCTATCCCGAAGACGTGCGTGCCGCCGTCCCGCACGCGCTCGCGGAACTCATCGGGATCATCGAGCGCAGGGACTACCCGTTTGACTGGAACGCGTAAGCGAGACGCGACGCCCGCGCAGGATGGTGTACAATCCCGCTCTATTCCAACACTGCATTATTTCAACACGGATTGACGCGAAACCTATGGCCTCAACACGCACTGAGACGAAACAACAGCCGCTCTCGAAAATGGAGCGTCTGCGCGAACGCGAACGCCGCGCCGAAGAAGGCGGCGGGCAAGAGCGCATCGAGAGACAGCACGCCGCGGGCAAACTGACCGCGCGCGAACGCATCGCGTTTCTTCTAGACGAAGGAACGTTCGAGGAATTTGACAAGCACGTCGTACACCGCTCGCGCGATTTCGGTCTCGAAGAGCAACTCTATCCGGGCGACGGCGTCGTCACAGGCTACGGTCTGATTGATAATCGCCGAGTCTTCGTCTTCGCGCAGGATTTTACTGTGTTCGGCGGCTCGCTCTCCGAGACGCACGCGGAAAAAATCTGCAAGGTGATGGACTTGGCGATGCGCGTCGGCGCGCCCGTCGTCGGCCTCAACGATTCGGGCGGCGCGCGCATACAGGAAGGCGTCCTCAACCTCGGCGGCTACGCGGACATCTTTCTGCGCAACACGCTCGCTTCGGGAGTCGTCCCGCAAATCAGTTGTATCCTCGGCCCGTGCGCGGGCGGCGCGGTCTATAGTCCAGCGATC
>DASYMM010000601.1:0-12346 GCA_036009085.1 Pyrinomonadaceae bacterium
AGAGATCACGCAGAGGGGGCGCAGAGAAAAGATTCAATTCTTCTCTGCGCCCCCTCTGCGCCTCTCTGCGTCTCTGTGGTGAGTTCTGTTGCTTGCCCTACCGTCAATTAAATTGCTCTATTTGCGAACTACCCAGGGCTCGAAGGCGTTGACCTTTTTATTTGGGAGATAGCGTTTAAGCATGGGGAAGTGTCTGGCGAGGATCGTGCTCATCGTGTTCTCCTCTATCCAGTCGAGCCCGGCTTGCGTGTAGACCTTCGGCGTGTAGTCAACGGTGAAGAAGCGGTCGCTCTTGAGGCGTCTGGTCGCCATCAGGATAAAGAGGCGGAAGGCCGTCTCGCTGAAACCGAAGCCCTTCGGCAGCGGCTCGCAGTAGAGACCGACCATCAGGTCAACGCGCTCGATGTCGTTGTCGTAGACGCGCCGTATCTCCTCCGCCCACTTTTTGTTGTCGGTCAACTCCTCGAAGGTCTTGGGCGCGGGCATATCAATCAGCCTGCGGAAGGCGTTGTAACGCGGCACGCCGCGCTCCCTGTCGCGCATGATGTCCACGGCGGCGAGGTCAACGAGCGGGGAGTCTTCGCGCTCAAGCCGCTGCATGAAGCGCGGGTAGTTGTGCAGCGTGATCGCGCCGGGGTGCGACACGCCGAAGGAGTAGAAGAGGTCGGGCAGAGATACCTTCTGCATGATGTCGCGCGAGTGCTTGCCCAGAACTTCGGGCAGCGTGCGCTGCATGATGACGCCGCCACCGGCTTCGGAGCGGAAGGTGAAGTCGTCCGGCAAGAGCGGGTGCATACGATAGACGGCGACGAACTCTTCCGTCATCGAGTAGGGGACGCCGTGGTGATCCGTCTGCGAGCGCGGGATGGTCAGCCAGTTGCCGTTGAGGACGGTTACGGTCGTGGGATGCGGGAGCATCGCGGGCGTCCACTCGGTCGTGTGTATCTTCGCCAGCAGCGCGGCGTTGACGAGACGCGCGTGCGTGAACAGTTCCTCGTCCGACCAAGATGGGTTCTTCTCGCGCAGGCGGTCGCAGATAGCGTTGTGCTCCAAAGTGAAGACCGTGTGGAGCATGGCGAGCCCGACCCACCAGTTGCCGTCAACGCCCGTGATGTCAATTCCGGTGAAAGGGTTGACGGGGAGCAGTCCGTTGTCGCCGATGCTGAGTTTGCCGTCCTTGCCGGAGCGCACTTTCGTAGTGATCTCCTGATAGCTGCCGTAAATCTGAGAGGCATCCCACCAGTGCGTCTCCGTGTTGACGAAGGTGGGAGTTTTGTCTGTGTCGCCGGGCGGGCGCGTGGGGTCGCGGCGCGTGCGACGCACGAGCATCGGGCGTTCCGGCCAAGGGTCGTCGGCGCGCAGGGGAATCTCAATCGGGTTCTCCTTCTCGTTGTGCCCGTGGCTCATCCAGTCGTGCACCATAAACTGAATCCAGGGGGCGGCCAGTAGATTCACGATGGTTGCGGGCTGGAAGGTGTGGCGGGTCATCAACTCCAGACTGACCGTGCGCGGGCTAGGCTTGAGCAACGCGGGCGCGTCCTCCGGCACGACCTGATCGAGCGGCATGTTACGTCCGAAGCGGGTGCCGACGCTGCCCATGCGCGGCTGCCCGAGGTCGTTGTAGGTTCCGTCCACCGTGCGCGTCATGCGCTCGCGCTCGCCGGGCTTGCCGAGCGGCGGCGGGTTGTTCGTCGAGACGACCTTCGAGGTGTCGTAAAGGTTCTTTTCTCTGAGCCTGTCGCGGATGCGGAAGAGCCTTGCGATGCCGAGCGTTAAGCCCAACTCGTGCCACGGGGTGCGCCCTGTGAAGAACTCTGCGGCGCGGTTGAAGATTCTCGATAAGAGTGAATCTGCCATGTTGACTGTGCCTTTCGGGACGGGCGGTTTGTACGACGCGTCGCCGCCATCCGGGTGATGTGTTTGAAACAAGTCGGCTATTTGCAGACGGCGGACAAGCGCGGCGCGACTTAGAGCGGATAACGGTCTCTGAGGTCTCTCGCGATGTCTCGATAGACTTCCCTGACAGAGTTTTCGTAACGCTCGCGCGCGCCGAGCGACAGCAACGTCTTAGCCCCGTGCAATTCGTTCAAATCCCACCAGCCGACCTCGTTGAGATGGTCTGCGGCGACGGGAAATTTTTTCTGTACAATCTTCTTCCGCTTGCCGCCGGCTCCCGCAATCTCCGCCTGCCACGCCTGCGACGTTAACGACACCAGACCGTCGTTGTCGCCCTCTTCCTTCTTGATGATGTCCCACGCGAGTTGGAGAAAGACCAGGATCGCCTCGCGCGCTTCCGAGGCGGCGTAGGTCTGGTAATAGACGCCGTTTGCCGCCTCCGACTCGCGCACGGAGTCGTTGAACTTTTGACAGGCTTCGCGCGTGAGGTCTGCGAAGCCGTTGAGGTCAATCGCCTTGCCGACGAGTTCGATCACGTTGCTGCCGCCGTTCTTAAGTTGCCAGTCGGCGTAGCTCGTGCCGAAGTGCGGCGTGCCAATCGTGGTCAGGCTGGCAATTTTGTCGGCCATGTCGAGCCGGGCGATCATCGCGCGCGCATCAAGCCCGCCCATGCTGTGCGCGATGATGTGCACCTTGCCTGCCTTCGTCTCCTGTAGAATCTGATCGACCTGCGCGCGGAGGTCTCCGGCGCGGTTGGCAAGGCTGGTGGCGAAGCCGACCCGCGTGTGGCGCGCGTCGAAGCCGTCGGCCTTGAGGAAACTCTGTATCCCGCGAAAGTAGTGCAGGCTGTCCTGCACGACCGTCACGCCGCTGTTGGCGAGGTACAGCAGAACCTTATCGTAAACGTCTCCGAACAGACTCCGCGACTTGAGGTTGAAGGACTCGGTCAGGAAGTCGAAACGCGCGATTCCGTGCGCGAGGGCAATCGGGTAGGTTCGCCGAGCGGACATCTGGCACACTCCTTTCGGTCGTCTCCTAAATTGATGTGAACTCTCTCTGCGTCATCTCTGCGGTTCTCTGCGTCTCTGCGGTGAATGCTTGCTTGGCTAAGATTCACCGCAGAGACGCGAGAGCAAAGCCGCAGAGATGACGCAGAGATAACGCAGACACTTAAGCCGTCTCTCGTTCGCGCACGAAGGCCACGCGCTGGCCTGTCACTTGCACCTTCGCCTTGGCCGCCCTGCCCGTCGCCAAGTCCATGGCGGCGAGTCCCCAGGGGTCGCCGAACTGCTCCTTTGTGCGACCGGCGACCTTTTTCAGATGTTCCGCGAGGCCGCGACGCAACGCCTTGAAGTCGTTGTTTTCAGGGTCAATCTTCGGATTGTCTTTCAGGAAATTGCGGACTTCGGCCAGCTTCTCGCCGAGTTGCCGCATCTCACTCGCCCACCAGCGGACGACGAGGTAGTCCGTGCTGATGCCCCCGACGATAATTTCCATCGGGAGTTTTTTAGCCAACTTGAGCTGCTTGATCTTGTCGAGCGTTTTAAAGTTGTGCGGGTTGCCGAGTTGCGTCAACTCCTGCCAGAGCGCGTTGTCAGTCATGGGCAGACGGCGGTAGTCGTCCGGCTCCCCGGCCTGAACCAGCGACTCGATGGCGGCGCGGCCGGCCTTCTCGTACTCCGCTTCGGAACGTGGCGTGCCGTCGGGGTTGAGGAAGAGGCGCGTGGCGAGCGCGTCGTCGTATTGCGCCTCGGCGTAGAGCGTGGTGCTGCCGAAATTGTTCCGGCCTGCGAGCAGCTTATCTTTCTCCTGCTTCTTCATCAGCCCGAGCGTCTCGACGACATCGAGGTTGTTCTTCATCGTCGCGCCGTTGGTTTTAGAATTAAGCTCGAAGTAGGTGTGGGAGATTTCCAGCTTCTGACTGGGCGCGGCAAGTTTGCTGCAACTGTAGGCAGCCGTGACGAGGAAACTTTCGGCCAGCACTTTACGCAGCTTCGCATGGTCGGCGGCGAAGTTCGAGGTTGAGGCGGCGATGCGCGAAGCCGTCGCGCGGTCGGTGATGACGAGTTCGCCCGTTTCGGGCACGAACAACACCTTGCCCTTGAGCGTCAGCGTGCTGATGGAGATGAAGTTGTAGATGCCGAGCAGGTTGAGCTTGAAGGTCTGTTTTTTCTTCTTCGTCTCGGTGAAGATGCTGCGCCTCAACGTTAAGCCTGCGGGCAGCGCGGCCTCGTTCTGCACGAGCGCGGAGAGGTCGCCGTCGAGCGCGTTGTGAATCGCCTGCCGTCCATCCTCTTTGAGCTTGCCGAGGTCTATCTCGTAATCGAAGGCCGCCTCGGACGAGTTCGTTTCGCTCAACTCGAAGTTCAAAGCCAGTTCGAGCTTGCGCTGGATTCCGGCCTTGACCGCTTCCTCGATGGCGGCGACCTGTTCCTTGCCGAGTCCGCCCGCCGCTAACTGCTGCTTGTCCACTTCCGGGTTCTTACTGACGGCCTTGAGCAGTTGCCCTAAAAAGTCCGTCTCGCCTACGCCCGCCGACACGCCGCCTTTCGCCGCGACTTTCAGTGTGAACTCCGACCCGCGCTTTTTGTAGAAGCCGAGCCGCACACGCTTCGCGTCGAGCTTCTGCGCGCGTATCTGGTACGAGCCGAACAACTCGAACGACGCACCGACCTTGATGGAGTTGCCGGAGACGACCTGTAGTTCGCCCGCCGGGGTTGGCAGGTCAATGGAGACGAGCGGGTTCACCACGCTCAACAACTCCGCCTCGCCGGAAAACTTCAAACTCCCTTTCCCCTCAATCGTCGCCACCATCCCTTCGCTCATCCCCGCGAGGTCTTCCAGATCGCCGAGGATGACGAACGACTTCGCCGTCTCCTGAATCGCCTGAACGAAGGGCGGGAACGAGCCGCCGCCCGCGCCCGTTTTCGTGAAAAGCCTGTAGACGGCCAGCGAGACCTCGCCGCCGGAGTCGAAGCCGAAGCCCAAGTCGCGCACCTCGCGCGAGAGACTCGTGGAGACAGAGGCCGTAACGCCGAGGGAGACGTAAAACTGATCCGCACCGACGGGTATCGGCTCGCCGAAGAGTTCGGGGTCGAACAGTTGCTTATCTTTCGGACTGACGAGTTGGAGGCGGCCGGAGCCTTCGGCCTTGACCGTCATCTCGACCTGATTGATGCCGATGCTGACCGGCTGCTCGAACGACAGGCCGCCGCTCGCGTTCTTGACGGGAACCTTGTCGAGCGGAATCTGTTGCAGGGCGGCTAAGTTCAGGTCGGAGATTTTCAACCCCCGCAGGTCGCGTATGTATCTTAGTATCCCTAAGCCTTCGGGGAATTCGACATCGCCGACGAAACCGAAATTATCGGTGAACTTGACGGTAGCCATGTTTGGTTAACCTCAATCCTTTTTTGAAGAGCGCGAATTTTTAAAGAGCGTGAAAATTCTGCTGACGACTGTTCACATCCCTCTCAACTCGAAAGCTCATCGCCGCCGCTTGCGTGCCGCGCCGCTGCTTCCTTTCCCGCGCGCGCTTCCGGCGGGCGGGTCGAAATCGTTGACCGCGCCGCGCCATGAAGTCCAGGGACTCTTGTAGTCGAGCGTGTCGAGCGGGAGCGGGAGCATCTTTTTTTCCTGCACGTCGTCGAAGGCGAGCACGCCGTCGAGCAGAAGCGGCGCGGTCTGGGGGAGTTTCCACTGCGTATCGAGACGCTTCGCAATCGCCTCCACGTCCGCGATCCCCTCGAAATACTTTCGGAGGTTGCTGTTCACGACGCTCAGCAAACGCTTCGCCTGCTCGATGGTGCCGTGACGGATCACGTCGTAGGCCGCGATGAGCGCCATCACTGGGTCGAGCCATTTATGGTTGACGAGGTCGTTCCAGACGCCGATGTCTGCGGTCTTCAACTGCTCCTGCACGGAACGCTTGCGCGCAAACTGGCTGTGGGCGAGCGCAATCGTGCGGACGACGCCGAGCATGTTCTCGTTGAGATAGGAGCGAACCGTCGGCTCTAGATATTCCTTCAAGTGGCTGATGGGCAGAAGAAACTGGTGGAAGGTGAGCCGCCCCGCTTCGTCTTCCGCGAAGGTGGCGAGGGTGGCGCGGTTCGGCAGGCAGTGGATGGCGAAGGTGACGGGCGGCTGTCGCGGAATCTTGAGCGACAGCAGGTGCGAGCCGGGCGCGGCGGGCAGGCGTCGCTCGTAGATTTTGTGCAGCCCCTCGACCTCTTCGAGCGGCTCCCACCCGACTTCCTTGCCGGAACTCACGCCGACGCCAAACCGGCCAGTGGACTTCTCGAAGCCGGCCAACACATAGACGGTCGCTTCGTCCTTCTTAACGTCGTCGAAGGTCGTGAGCGGCAGCCGCTCCAACTTTCGGAATTGTCCCGGCTCGCCGAGGATTCTGGACGCGCCGAAGAGCGACAGCCAGAGGCCGAGGTCTGTGCTGGCGAGGGGGCCGAGCGAGCGTTCGGAGAAGACGGACGCGCCCCCCGCGTCGTCTGCATGGACGGCTTTCAGGATCGTGTCGCGAACTTTGTCCGTAGGCCGTGCGATCAGTTCGAGCGTCTTCTCTTCCCCCGGCTTCAACGTCACTTCGCGCCGGCTGACCGTCACGCCGCGCTCGCGCAGTTTGACGACGTACTCGCCGGGCGGCACTTCTTCCGCAAAATCTCCGCCGCTGAAATCGCTACGCAAGACTTCGCCAGTCTTGAGGCTCAACACCTCAATTTGCGTGTGCGGCGTCTGCGGCGCGGTCAGGCGCAGGGTCGCGGTCGTCTTCGCCACAGGCTCGACGGATTCGAGTGCGAACAAAACTCCGGCGGGCGCGACGGCCTCCGTCGCAAGGTTCGCGCCGCCATTCTTTTTCAACGCACCTTTTTTTGCCCCGCCCTTTTTCGCTCCACCCTTTTTCGCCGCGCTTTTTTTCGCAGCCTTCTTTGCGCCCGTGGCGGTCGCCTTTGTCGCCGCAGGCTTCAACTCGAAGCTGACGACGCTCTCGTCGTAGAGGTCTATGGCGTCGGGCGGGGGCGGCTCTTTGCGCATCACCGCGCCGGAGGGGTGAGCGAGTTCGAGGTAGTAGTCGTCCGGGAAGAGGGAGACCTTGAAGGAACTGCCCTTGAACTTGTGCTTATCGCGCGGCCCTTTGATGTCGCTGACGGTGAGAGTGAAGGCGTCTGTGGGCTTCGCGTTGACGACGCTGATTTCGCATTTCGTCTGCGGGATGGGATTGAGTTCGAGGATGTGGCCTTCGCCGCTTCCCTCGCGGTCGTAGTCCACATCCTGCCCCGACGGCTTGAGTCCCTTCTTCATGTACTCGCAGAGCAGGTCGAAGATGACGTACATGCGGAGCGAGCGCACGCCCTTGGCGCGACCGCCGCCGCTCAAGCCTTTGACGAGCAAAGGGGCGAAGCCGCTCTGCGTGTTTGAGAGTGTGCCGCGCGCGGTGGAGAACATTTTATAGACGGTGGGCGTGCCGAGTTGCGAGGAGGGAAAGCCGAGGCCGGTGTCTGCGGGCGCGATGGTGTCAACCGGGTTGCGGCAAGCGTCTATGAAATAGTAGTGATGCTTCGGGCCGAGCGACTTCCAGAGCTTGAGTTGGATTTCGCTCAGTTTCAGACAGGCGCGTCCGCCCGTCTGCGGGTCTGTGAAATCGGAGGCGACCAGCACGTCAATAGACTTCTCCCACGTCGCGGTGGCGGAGGAGAAGCCGTGGCCGCTGAAGAAGAAGTAGAACTCTTCGGTCTTGTCCGCCCAGTCGGTCATGCACTTGCCGAGTTCGGCGATGATCTCCCCGCTGGTCGTGCCGTTGGTGCGCCACTTGAGTTCCTTGCCCTCCTTGATGTCTCTGCCGGAGCAGCAGCGAAGGTCTGCGGGTTTGACGCCCTTCTTGTCGAGCAGCCACTTGATGAAGATTTCCGCGTCGGCGTTACAGCCGGGCAGGTTGGGCAGGAAGGTGCCCTTTGAATAGTCCTCGATGGCGATGACGAAGGCTCTTGCAGTCATGGCGTGTTCAATTCTTGAGATGTGGCTGGAGGAACTTGCCGAGCGATGCGCCGTCTGTCGCCTCGTTGCGATAGAGGAAGGAGCCTTCGCGGTGCAGGCCGACGACGCGCGCCGTCTTCATGGAGAGGATGGGCGAGCCGGAGTTGCCGCCGAGCGTCGAGCAATCGTGATAGATGGACTGCTCGCCGAGGCTGGAGACCTCGCCCGGCGCGCCGCGCTTGACGCCGAACACGTCTCCGAAGAGGGCGCGTATGAAGAGCGGGTTGCGGAGCGGATCGTTGAGCGGGTAGCCGAGGGCGACGACCGGGTGCCCGGCTTCGACGGGAGCCGGGTCGAGCGCGAGCGGCTTCCGCGCCTTCGTGAACTTCTGCCGCTCGACCTGTAGCAGCGCAATGTCCAACTCTTCGTGCGCGGCGACGACGCCCGTGATGTTGACCGGCTCCTCTTCGTCAGGGTTGCCCGCCTCGTGTTTGAAGCGCACCACGGCCTGCCCTTTTTCGAGTTCGCCCGTCCCCTTCGAGAGAATGTCGAGCACGTGCTTGTTCGTCACGAGAACGCCGTCAGAAACCAGAAACCCCGTGCCGATGCTCTCCTTCGGCACGATGTCTATGCGACCGACCGAGTAGAGAAAGGGCTTGACCGATTTTTGAAATTTCGTCCAATTGGGAAACGCCGGGGCGACCGTCGGGTTGAGGGGGGCGAGTTCGCCCTCGCGCGACAGAGCCACGGGGCGCATGAGGCGGATGACGAATTCGAGCGCGGCCAACTGTTTCGCCGTTGGCCTCTCGCCGTTTCGCAACCGCTCCAAAGCCTCCTCGGCCAGTTTCGACTGCTCTATCGGCGGCATGTTGCTCGGACCGACGATAGCCTTGATTTCGTCGAAAATCTTCCCGACCGGCTTATTCTGGAAGGCGCGCTGCGCCCGCTCAAGATACAGTTTGTCCTTCTCGTCCATGGCCGTCCCTCAGACGAGTTGCCGCTCGTACAGTTTCGTTCCGTCCGGTGCGTGGACGATCTCGTTGAGGTGCGTCCCGCTGAACTCGATGCTCATGTACCCTTGCGGGCCGTACTTGTTCGGGTCGTCATTCCCGCCGATGTGCGGGTTCGCGCCATCGAGCACGCGCCCGCCGGGGGCGAAGTTCTTTTGACCGAGCACGACCCAGTTGGAATTTGACGGGTCTTTCGTCCCGCCGAGCTTCGCCCAGTCTTTGCGGAAGTAAGGGTAGCCGCCGTGCCCCACGCAACGCCCGAACATCTGAAACGCCTCGTGCCTGTCGTAGAGGATGCAGCGGTGCTCGTGTCCCCAGTACCAGGCGAAGGCTTGACCGCTCAGCACGTCGCCGATTTTGGCGACCATCTTGGGGTGCTGTTCTTCGAGCCACGAGAACGGCTGGTGGTGCGAGAAGAGGATCAGGCGGCGATTCCCTTTTTTCGTGATGATGTTGCGCAGCCACGTGGCTTGTTCTTTCGCGAGGTCTTTGTCGGCGTAAGCCGTGTCAAGCCCGCAGAGAATCCAGTGATCGTTCTGGAGCGCGAAGTAGCTGGCCTTCTGGTCAAACTGCGCGAGCGTCTTTTTAAAGTAGGCGTGCCCGCCCGTGTACATCTCGTGATTCGAGTTGCAGGCGCGGTTGACGGCCTTCGGCTTCTTCGGACTCTTCGGCCAGAGGTTGAGGAAACGCTCCTGCACCTCTTTATCGTCGCCGGAGTAGTAAACGTCTCCGAGGTGCATGAGCACGTCGAAGCCCTTCTTGTCGTCTTCGATGCTCTTGGCGGAGATGGGGGCGGCGTAGAGACCTGTGCCCCAATCGCCGAGCAGAGCCATGCGAAAGTCGTTAGGGTTGCCGGGGATCGGCTCGGGTTCGGGCGGCGCGGTGCGCCACTTGGCGGGTTTGATTTTCTTCCAAAAAGTGAAGAAGCTGCCGATCCAGCCGAGCACGTCCTGATCGTCGAACTTCGCCTCGTTGGCTCCGTCGTGCAGCGGCTCGACCTTGCCGTCCTCGCCCGCTTTCCGCGCCAGATAGGTTTGCAACAAGGAGGCGACGCGGTGGTCGGGCGAGACGAGCACCTTGGATTTGGCTTGGGCGTCCGCCGCTTCGAGAACCTTCAGCGCATTGCCGAGCGCGACGAGTTTGCCGGCCGCCTCCACAGGGTCTTTCGACTTGGCCTCGGCCTCCGCCTGCGCCTTGCTCATGACGGCCTCGTGGTTCTTGTTAAAAGCCTTATTGATCTGTCGGAAAGTGACAATGGGATTAACATCGCTCATAGCACGCCTCCAGAGAGCAAACGATTCCAGCTACAGGTGACGCTCATATGCCGCCACTCGACAAAGCCTGCGACACGTCTGCCTAAACGCTTTGAATTGCCCGATGAGTAAACACTGCCCCGGATCGTTGCGGAAGCACTTCACGCGAGAGTTGAAGAGTGTGAGTGCCGTTTAAGAGAGAAGATATATAAACAGGAGAGACTCCGGCATGACCGGCTTCCTTTGACACGGATGCTTTATGTGAGGCTGACGTAAACGAGGTGTGGCGTCAGCAAGGATGCATTTGACAAATTCGAGCCTACAAAATATTCCTAACGAGTTTCTATGTCAATGAGTTTTTTGCCTCGCCGCTTATCACTTTTGCGGGGCGACCAGCGACTTGAAGACCCGCACGCGCGGGTGAGTTCGGGCGGGTCGCGCCGCCACTCAAAGGGCGGGGAGTTATGCTTCGCACACACGACTCGAAGTCAACCAACCTCTAATCTTCATCCCAGTTTTTTAGTCTCCTAAGCCAGCTGTCTGATACTCCGAGTGCTTTAGCTATATCCTTCTTTTTTTCCGAACCGGTCTGTAATTTGGCTCTATTGGTTAGCCACAATCTCAACTGTTTGGTGTGCTTTTTCAAGTCGAGTGAATCAGTATTGCTATCAATGATAAAGTGTTGAGACGAACGCTCCTCAACCTCCTTTCTGATCTTATCCGCTTTTTCCTTTAACCATTCTAATTCGACCTCGCTCAGTTGACCCCATCTTTCCAAATATGTCTTGGCTTGCATGACATCGTTATTCCGCAAATGCGTGTCAGCTACGGAGAGAAGAATCCATCCTTTATTTCGTTCACTGCTGACCTCAATTCCGTGCCCGATCCGCTCCTCGTTGTGTTTACGCGCTTTGTCAAAAGATTCAAGGGCTTCACCATAATTTCCTAAAAAGGAAAGCGCTTCCCCTTTAACAATGTGCGCCACAACCAGTTGATTCGTTAGTTTGTCATGAGCAGCCAACTCGATTGACCGGCTTAAGAACGTGAGCGCATCCTCAGCCTTCTTTTGTTTAATCAAAATTCTGGCTCGCAGCGTCCCACAGTTGGCAAGCCATTTTGCGTCGTCTGTTTTCTTTGAAAACCCCTCGGCTTCATTAAGTTTCAACTCGGCTTCTTCCAGGTTGCCGGCGTAAAAATTCAACAACGCCGAAGCGAACGCAGACCTCGACATCATTCTCCGATGACGATGATTTTTAAACGTCGCATAAGAATCGTTGACAATCGAGATCGCTTCTTTAAAACGTGTCGAGTCGGTTTTCTCTAACGCGCGTTCTACATCCGCATAAATGAGATCGAGGTGAGCTATATCAAGCTCCCATTCGGGGGGAATAAGCCGGCGGGCGGCATTGATGAGGGCTAAAGCATCCGTACAGAAGCCCCTGCTGTTTTTGCTCCACGCGATGTTGCCTAAGAACTGGGCGATTTTGTATGACGCCAACTGTATATTCGGCTCGGATGAATTAGCCGCCACCCAACGCGTGTAATAGTCTATCGCCTTCGTCAGCTTTTCCTCGGACTGCTTATACTGCCCTTGATGCCGCAACAATTTGCTTTCTACATAAAGAAGCCCGCCTAAGACCGTATGGCACGGAACATTTTCCGGTTGTAAAAGCTTTTCGATAACACGAATCGCACTCCTTACCGCCTTGGTTGCGGTCTCATGATTTAACGCATCGGTGTTGGTCTTTCGAGAGTGTTGCCGCCGAAGCTGATTCGCATAGACGGACACGAGCCGCGCCTTTTCTTTTAGTAACTCCTGACCCTCTGGCGTCGAAACTTTCGACTTTAAATCTTTGCGTCTAAATTCTTGTAAAAAATCTGTGCCGAGAATCCCAAGATGTGTCCGGTCATTAACGGACAACTCTTCCAGATAATCCCGAAACTCAAACGAGACGGAGATGGCCTTCAAATACAGAGGGTCTTTGCGAATAGCAGTGTCTGTGAGAGATTGTTTGATCCGGTGCAGGTAGGATTGGAGTCGAAAAAAATCATACTGCAATGAACCCACGGCGAACGGACAGACCTGACTGCGTTCATTGCGGTTGATCAAATTATCTATTTTTTGAATGTGAGACTTTTGGAAGCCGTCCAGTTTGCCGAGTTTCAGCTTGTCTCGCACAGAGCGATACAAGTCTTCGAGGTCTT
>DASYMM010000602.1:0-3912 GCA_036009085.1 Pyrinomonadaceae bacterium
TTCACTCACCGGAGACCCAAAATATATGAATCCGAGAACTAAGGTTTTCGCGAGCACACTTGTGCTCGTGCTCGCCGCGCTCTGCTTCCACCAATTGCCGGTCGTCAATTCGCAGACCGCCTTCGCCGAAGGTTTCGAGGCCGGCGGCAAGACCTCTTACGCCGCCGCCACCGTGCAACTCACCTCCGGTCAGTGGTATCTGGACGATGCCCTGACTGGCAACCTCTCCACCGACCGCAAGACCGGCTCCTACTCAGCCCGTATCCGCGACGCCGGGGCGGTGCAGATGAACTTCAACCGTTCAAATGCGGGCACGGTTTCCGTCCAGCACGCCGTCTTCGGAACCGACGGCGGAAGCAGTTGGGCGCTCTACAAATCGACGAACAGCGGCAGCACGTGGACGCAAGTTGGGGCGAGCGTCAACACCTCGTCCACCTCGCTCGTCACCGCCAACTTCACGGTCAACTCGGCGGTCGCCGTGCGCTTCAAGGTGGTGAAGCTGACAGGCGGCGCGAACCGCTTGAATATTGACAACATCTCGATCACGACCTACGCGACATCCACACCCACGCCGACGCCGTCTTCGAGCGAGCACCTGACGATGGGCAACCCATCGAACGCCATCGTGGACGTGAACCAGCCGACGAACTACCTGATGGAGAAGCCGCAATACGCGCTCTCTTACCATCGCGACAACGGGCGCGCCAACTGGGTAAGCTGGCATCTCGACAGCACTTGGATGGGCAGTGCCCCGCGTCAAGATGATTTCCGCAACGACACCACACTTCCATCGGGTTGGTATCAGGTGTCGGGGACGGCTTACAGCGGCTCCGGCTTCGACCGCGGCCACTACTGCCCGTCCGCCGACCGGACGAGCACGGTGGCCGTCAACTCGGCAACCTTCCTGATGACAAACATGATGCCGCAGTCGCCGGACAACAATCAGGGGCCGTGGGCTGATCTGGAAGACTACTCGCGCACGCTCGTCAACGCGGGCTACGAGTTGCACATCATCATGGGCGGTGCGGGGCAGGGCGGCACGGGCTCGAACGGCGGGGTCACGATGACCATCGCGGGCGGGCATGTGCAAGTCCCTGCGGAGACGTGGAAAGTGATCCTTGTGCAGCCGCAGGGGACGAATGACGTGGCGCGCGTGACGACCTCGACGCGCGTGATCGCCGTCAGTATGCCGAACGTGCAGGGCATCAGGTCGAACAACTGGCAGCAGTACCGCGTGAGCGTCGATCAGGTGGAGCAACTGACGGGCTACGACTTCTTCTCGAACGTGCCGTCGAACGTTCAGGCGGTCATCGAGTCGGTAGTCGATAACCTGTAACGGAGAAGCATGAAGCGAGGCAGTCCGTCCGAACGCATGGATGGGCTGCCTCGCTCTGTGCGGAATGAGTAAGGGAGACTGAGGAAGGGGTCAGGTCAAAAGATTATCAGGGAGTGACCCGCACGGTCAGGCGAAGTTTGTCTTGCACCTCTTTCAGGTTGCCGCATAATGAATTCGATTCGACGCTCTTTCGCACCTCTTACTAATCTTTGCAAAACTACCTCTGCAACTCCCCCTGCCTCATCGTCACCTGTTCAGAATGTAACTTAGACCTCGACCTTGAGCCGCGCGGGGCGGTTTGTAACTTCAAACAACTCGCCGTGCGGCACGATGGTAATCTGACCGAACTCTTCGAGCAGCGCGCGGTAAGCCGCCGCGACCGGGCGCGGCTTGCGTTTGAGGTCGTACAGGCCGCAGGCGTTGACCGTTCCGCGCTTCTTCGTAAGTCCGATGTCCCAGTCGATCTGATCCGTCAGGCTGTACCACGTGAAGCCGAGCACGGGAACGCCGTCCTTGCGCATCCGCAGGATGTTGATCCACTGCTTCCACAACCACGTCGGGGCTTCGTCCGCGTCAAAGACGTTCGTTTCCGTGTGCATCACCGGCTTCCTGTAGCGCAGGTAATACTCTTTGGTGATTTGATACCAGCCCATCACGTCCTCGGCTATGCACATCGAGCCGTCGGGCTTCAAAATCTTCTCGTTGCGCCCGTAGTAGTCGTTGCCCATGATCTGGTAGCCGGGCGGCTCGCCCGCCATGAACCATTCGTACTCCTCGCGCGTCAGTCCGTTGTCCGACAGGTACATGGACACGTCTGCGTCGGGGGGAAACGCATAGAGCAGGTCGAGCGAGATGAGCCGCTGTTTGTTGATGAGCTTCACTTCTGATGACTGCTCGGCTGTCGCTTCGTGTATGTACTCGGCGCTTTCGCTCTGCACGATGACGGCATCGGGGCGGCGGCGCGCGATGCTGTGTGTGGCGAGGATGCTGGCCGCCACCAGATGCTTCAAGGCCGTGACGAAGGCGCGGTCGTCTCTGAGTTGCTCGTTCCACGCGCCGTCTTTCGCGCTCATCTTCGCCGTCACGTAGATTTCATTGACGGGCGTGTAGTAGCGCACCCACGGGTAGCGTCCGGCGACGGCGTCGGCGTAGTCGGCGAAGTGAACGGGCAGTTCGGGGTTTTGAAAGTTTTCGAGCCAGCCGGGAACTCCGAAGTGAAGCAGGTCGAGGATCGGTGTAATTCCGAGCCGCTGCATTTCGTTCATCACTTCGTCGGCGAAACTCCAATCGTACTTGCCCGGCGCGCGGTGAATCTTGTAGTACGGCAGGCCATAACGCAGCACTTTTAAACCCAACTCTTGAACCAGCCGCAAGTCTTCGCGCCAGTAGTCGTAATGCCCGCACTCCTTGAGTTGATCGCGGCGCACATGACCATGCCCGATGGTAGGGTATGAGCACTCGATGCCGGTGGCGAACATGAAGTTCCCCGCATACCCGTCGGGCAGACCGCTGCCCGCCGAGCCGGACGCGCCGCCATGTTGATCTCCGGCGTAGTTGCTCGTGCCGCGCTCGCGCTTGACGATTTCAAGAAAACCCTTCTTTGCCATGTGTACCTTGTCTTAATTCTCCGAGCGTCTTGCGCGCCGCAAAAAAAGATCGGCGGTGCGCAGAGAGAGAGCCATGATCGTGAGCGCCGGGTTACAACTCAACGCGCTCGGAAAAATCGAGTTGTCGGCGATGTAGAGATTAGGCACGTCGAAGGCGCGGCCTTCAGGATTGACGACCGCAGTTTCCGCATCAGTGCCCATCCGGCAAGTGCCGATGATGTGCGCGTTGCGCGGGTAGACCCAGATGTCCTGCGCGCCCGCCGTCGTCCAAATCTCGCGCATCAATTTTTCCGCGTGGGCGTTCATGCGCCGCTCGTTTTCGCCGTTGGTGAAATAGACGCGCGGTTTGGGCAGACCGCGCGCGTCGAGTTCGTCCGACAACTCGACGTAATTACGAGCGGAGGGGAGACACTCGCCGAGCATGTTGATGCCCGCTGTGTGATTGTACCCGCGCATGTGTTCGCGCAAACCTTCGCCCCACAGCCCGCGACCGCGCGCCATCTGCGAGGCGTAAGTGACCGGCATCACGCCGATTGATTGCAACAGGTAGCCTCCGGCGAAATCTGCGCCCGCCGGACGATGCGTATCCTCGGAGATCAACGCGCCCGGAATGCCCTTGTAAGGCCGCACGTCTTCCGCAAATTGCCCCCACACCTGTAGCCCTGTATGCGCCATGAAATTGCGCCCCACCTGTCCGCTCGAATTGGCGAGATTATTGATGAGCAACAGGCGCGGCGTTTCAATCCCGCCCGCACATAGGAAGACGTGGCGGCATAACTGCCGTTCCTCTCTCCCGTTGCGGACGTAGACGACGCCCGTGACACGCTTCGCCCGATCCGTCTCAAGGCGAGTCACAAAACTCTCTGCGCGCACTTCCGCTCCGGCGCGGAGAGCCACCGGCACGAACGTGACATCCATACTCGCTTTCGCGCCCGTGCTGCACCCGGCCTGACAGAAGCCCCGGTTCGT
>DASYMM010000603.1:0-19907 GCA_036009085.1 Pyrinomonadaceae bacterium
ACGCAGAGAAAGACATTGTTCTTCTCTGCGTATCCTCCGCGGCTTTGCTCTGCGCCTCTGCGGCGAGTCTGAGAGGTTTTACTTCGCGTCCGTTTTCGTCTCAGTCGGCTTTTGCATCGCCGCCGAGGCGACATAGACGCGGCGCGTGCGCAGTTGCAGCCCACCCCGGCGCGGGAGCACGACGACGCGGCGCGTCTCCGTCGCGGGGCTTTCGGCGAGCGGGCGTTTCGGCGTGTAGGTGACGACGTATTGCGTGCCGATTTCGCGCGCCACTTCGCTGCCTTGCAGCGCGAGGTCTTCCATCGAGAGCGGCATCCAGAGCCGCCCGCCCGTATCCGCCGCGAGCGTCTTCATGGTCTCCTCGCCGCGCTTCATGGCCTTCTCATAAGCTTTACGCAGGCGACGCATCGCCGGGTCGAAAGTGATGACCCCGCCGGTTGAAGGGCCGACGGCTCCGCCGCGATTCATCGTGGGCGGCATCGTCGGGTCAATGCCTGCGGTCTGGATGCCGGAGGCTTTGACGCTGCCGGGGACGGCGTTGCTGAGCGGCGCTTTCTTCTGCTTCTCTTTCGTCTCGATCTTGCCAAACTCCGTGTAGCTGATGATGTGCACGGAGACTTGCGCGGCCATCAACTTTTTAACCGCTTCGGCGTAAGCCGCGCGCCCGCCGATCCCGGCGTTGCCTTCCAGCACGCGCGTCACCTGCTCGGCGCTCGCACCGCCCCCCGGCGTCTCCACGCCGTCCGTCACAAACACGAGATGCCGATTACCCACGGGTTGATCCGTGAAGAGTTCGGCGGCTCGCTGCAAGGCTTCGGCGGGACGCGCGCCGCTCGCGCCCCAGAGTTTCGTGCGCAGAGTGTGCGCCGCTGCGTCGCGGTCAATCGTCCACGGTTGGAGCAAGGTTATTTTTCGATCAAACTGGACGACGGCCACAGAGTCGCCCGCGCGCAGTTGCGAGATGAGACTGAGCGCGGCCTCGCGCGTCGTGCGCGTGCGCAAGGCCGGATTCAACTCGCCGCCCGTGGCGAGCACGAGCACGACGCTCGCAGGGATACGCTGGATGCTGCGCACCTGCTGCTTCACGTTGTCTTCGAGCACGACGATGTCGTCGAGTTCGAGCGTCGGGTCGAATCGCCCGTACTCGTCGCGCGCGAAGACGGGCAGGCGCACTTCTTCCGTATAGACTTTGATCTGATCTTCGGCGGGCGGCGGTTTCGGGATGAGCCGCCCCGACTGCGCGTGCAGGTTGGTCGTCAAACAAACAAAGAGTGCGAGGGAGAGCGGCCAAGAGAATCGTCGGCCTGTGTGCATAAGATAAACTCCAGCGGTCGGGTTCGGGCTAATAGTTGCCCTCGTTCGATGCTCTAAAGGTAGGCCGCGCGTTGCCCGCCAAATTGCCTCAGAGCACGCGGGAGAGCCAGCGCATGATGTTGAGCGCGAGTTGGCGATTGTCCAGGCCGGGGCGATTCATGCCGAAGGGCAACTTGCTTGGCCCCGCGAGTTGCGCCGAGAGCATCCCGGCCTCGCCCATCACGACGACCCGGCCTTTGCCGAACGCAAACGCCAGCCCTTGCGCGCGTCCCGCCGCAGACGCCTGCTCGGTGACGCCGGGCAGAGCATCCTTCGCCGTGTCGGCTAACTTCATAAAGGCGACGCTCTCCGCAGGCCCTTTGAGCGACTGTCCGGTGAAGGCGATGAGGCGGTTAATGCGTTCCGACGCGTCGCGCCCGCGTGTGATCGGGTGGTCGCCGAGCAACTTGTTGTCGCGCGAATAGACGATGAAGCCGGGGTTGTTATCTTCGGCCGGCGTGTTCGATTCGTCGAGCGTGAAAGCCTTGCTCATGCCGACGCCGAAGCGCGCGGCGAGCGTCTCCGCCGCCGAACCCATCGGCGCGTGATCGGCGATAAAGAGCAGCGCGCCGCCGCCGCGCACCCAGTCGCGCACGGCGTCGCATTCGGCTTCGGTGAACGCGGATTTCGTCGCATCCGGCGCGTTCATCTGCGGCGCGCCGAGCGCGTTCGAGATGACGAGGATGTCGAAGGGCTTGAGCGACGACGGCGTGAAGGGTTGCTTGTTCGGCGTGATGACGTAACCGTCGTTCCTGATGAGGTCGGCGAAAGGCTTGTAACGCCCGTCGGCGGTGTGGAAGTTGTTGTGCGCTTCGTCAAAGAGCACCTTCGGGTGTTTCTTCGTGTGCGCGGGGCGCGCAACCTTCGCGTCGAAATTCGGGTCGGCGACTTGCTGCGCGAAGACGTTTGCCGCCGTCGTCAACGCGATGAACAGCGCGAGACTCGCAGCGACGCGGTTACGATTGGTCATCATGTTTGTCCTTTCCGGCTTTGCGCTTGCACGGCTGTAATGGCGACGGCGTCGGCGATGTCTTCGGCTTTGCAGCCGCGCGAGAGATCGTTGCAGGGCTTGTCGAGTCCTTGCAGGATGGGGCCGATGGCGGTTGCGCCCGCGAGCCGTTCGGTCAGTTTGTAAGCGATGTTGCCCGCTTGCAGATCGGGGAAGATGAGCACGTTGGCGCGTCCCGCGACAGACGACCCCGCCGCCTTTGAACTGGCGACCGCAGGGATGAGCGCGGCGTCGGCCTGCAACTCGCCGTCAATTTCCAGTTCGGGCATGCGCGCGCGCACGGTGCGCGTCGCCTCCACAACCTTGTCAATCAACTTGTGCTTCGCGCTCCCCTTCGTCGAAAACGAGAGCATCGCCACGCGCGGTTCGACTTCGAGGAGCGCGCGGCACGAATCGGCGGAGGCGATGGCGATCTCCGCGAGTTCGGCGGCGGAAGGCTCGATGACGACGCCGCAGTCTGCATAAATCATCGCGCCCTGTGCGCCGAACTGCGGGTCTGGATGCGCCATGACGAAGAAACTTGAGACGAGTTTGAACCCGGCGCGCACGCCGATGCAGTGGAGCGCGGCGCGGACGGTGTGCGCCGTCGTGTTGGTTGCGCCCGCCACGGAGCCGTCCGCAGCACCCATCCGCACCAAAAGGTTTCCGTAGTAGAGCGGGTCTTGGATGGCGATGCGCGCTTCGTCGGGCATCAAGCCTTTGGCCTTGCGGAGTTCGTGATAGAAGGCGGCCATCTTGTTGAAGTCGGCGGCGCGCGTGTGGTCTATCACCTGCACCATGCCGCCGAGATCAACCCCGGCCTCGCGCTGCGCCGCGCGTACCTTCTCTTCGTTGCCGAGCACGGTGATGTGGGCGAGGCGTTCGCGCGCGCAGATGGCTGCGGCGACGATGGTGCGCGGGTCTTCGCCTTCGGGTAGAACGATGCGCTGCGGGTCGGCGGCAGCACGCTCTCGGATGCGTTGGAGAATGGACATAGTCGGTAGCGTTCAGCTATCAGCCGTCAGCAATCAGCATTAGTTGAGCAGACGCCAGTATAGTTCATCTTGGTTCCCGCCGATAACGGCTGATAGCTGACGGCTGACGGCTACTCTTTATTGACCGGAATGTTACTTCGCGGGAACAACTGCCTCTTGTCGTCAGACCGTTCGGTCGGCTACACTCCGCACACCCCGAAAAAGTTCGCCCCCGGTCTTCGCTTCCCCACGGATAAGTGAAGCGAGCCTCGCTTCGTTATTGCAAACTTCAAACGCGGTAGAAGGAGCCACGCTATGGAAAGTAAGTTCAGAGTTCTGGGACACGGCGCGCATCCGATTCTCATAGTCTTTCCGCTCGGGCTGCTCGGCGGCTCTGTGATCTTCGACATCATGTATCTGGTGTCGGGCACCGACATGTTTTCGTTCGTCGCCTACTGGCTGATCGCCGTCGGCATCGTGAGCGGCGTGGTGGCTGCCGTGCCCGGCTTCGTGGATTGGTTCGCCATCCCGAAAGGCACGCGCGCCAAAAGCGTCGGCCTCATCCACGGCATCGGCAACGACGTGGTGCTCGTCCTGTTCGCACTCAGTTGGTGGCTGCGCTACGACAACAGGCCGTTTCACGTGCCGTCTACCGCCGCGCTCGTGCTCTCTTTCGCGGGGCTTGCGCTGGCGATGGTGACGGGCTGGCTCGGCGGCGAACTCGTCGAACGCCTCGGCATGTCCGTCCACGAAGGCGCACACCTCGACGCGCCCAACTCGCTCTCAGGCCGACCGGCAAGCGAGCGCGACTGAGGGAAAAGTTGTCCGTGGTCTGTGGTCAGTTGTCCGTTGCCTGTGGCTTTCCCCACGAGTTGCTAAAGATCGAATTGTTCAACTGCGGACAGACAAAGAACAACGGACCACTGAACACGGACAACTGACCACTAAACGGAGAATTTATGTTGAGACCTTTGAACGAGCAGATTGTCGTCTTGACGGGCGCGTCGAGCGGCATCGGGCGGGCGACGGCGATTGAGTTCGGGCGGCGCGGCGCGAGCGTGGTGCTGGCGGCGCGAAACGCGGAGGCTTTGCAGTCGGCGGCGCGCGAGGTGGAAGCGGCGGGCGGGCGCACGCTCGTCGTGCCGACGGACGTGGCCGACGCCGCGCAGGTCTTCCGGCTCGCCGAAGAGGCCGTGAACCACTTCGGGCGCATAGACACCTGGGTCAACGATGCGGCGGTGAGCGAGTATGGAACGATAGAAGAGATCAGCCTCGAAGAGATCGAGCGCATCGTGCAGGTGAATCTGCTCGGCACGATCTACGGCATCAAGGCCGCGCTGCCGCATCTGAGACGCACGGGCGGCGGCGCGATCATCAACGTCGGCTCAGTGCTCTCGGATCGCGCAGTGCCTTTGCAATCAACTTACTGCGCGACGAAACACGCCGTCAAAGGTTTCACCGAAGCCGTCAGGATGGAACTCGAACACGAGCGCGTGGGCGTTCATCTCACGCTCATCAAGCCCGCAGTGATCAACACGCCTTACTACAACCACGCGCGCACGCGCATGCGCGTCGAGCCGCGCGCGATGTTCCCCGTCTATGAGCCGACGCTTGTGGCGGAAGCAATCGTCTATGCCGCAGGTCATCCGGTGCGCGACATCGTCGTCGGCGACGGCGGGAAATTCCTGTGCGTCTTGCAGCGCATCAGCCCGTCGCTCCTTGACCGTTTCATGCTGGCGGGCGGCGCGGCCTTCAAGCTACAGCAACGCGACGAGCCGCCGCGACCCGGCGACAACCTCTTCACGCCGATGGCCGAAGCGGGCGCGACGACGGGCGAGTACGCGCACCGCTCCACCAACTTCAGCCCCTTCACGCGCCATCTCGAACCCTACCCGAACCGCAAACGCCTCTTGCTCGCCGCAGCCGCCTTCGGCGCGTTCGCGCTCGTGCGGCGACGCGACAAGTCGAACGATGAAGGAACGAACAAAGGACGCGGTCGAGACTTGAAAAGAGGCGTGCGAGCCGGAACCAACCGCGCCTTGATCGCACGCGAACCGCCAGTGCGGCATTAGGCGACTAGCAAAACCAGTAACCACGAAAACAGACGAAACAACATGAAGCAGCACAAAACATGTTCGTGTTGTTTCGTCTGTTTTCGTGGTTCAATTCTTTGCTTTATTAAGTTTTGTCAGTCGCTCTAAGCGTTCGCCGTCTGGTCTATTAAGTCTTCGGCGGCGGCGGCGAGTTGGGCGACGATGCGCGGGTCTGTGGATTTGAAGGAGCGGAAGTTGCGCTCGTCGAGGACGGGCGCGTCGAAGCCGTCTTCGTCAACGGCGACAAGCGCGGCGTTGAACTTCTGCGAATAGGCGATGACAAACCACTCGCGCGCGAGTTTGGTGTCGGGCTTCAAACTCACGATGCCCATGTTCGGATGGCGTGGCGGTTTCCAGTCCGCCACGCCGAAGATGAAGACGCGTTCCGACACATCCGAGATGCGCAAGAAGCGATCCGCCACGTATTCCATGCGCGACAACTTCTCGAAGCCCGCGTAGACGCGCCCCTCGCGGTTGGTGCGTAGCAGCAATGCGTTCTCGATGAGCAGGCTCACGTATTCGAGGCAGGGAACCTGCGCGCGAAACCTGAACGTCGGGCGTTCGTCGAAATTTTTACGGGAGACAATGGCGAGGTTGCCGAGGTCTTCGAGTTGGGAACCTTTCGCGGCCTTTAAGGCAAACTCGAACATCGAAAACTCTTTCAATTTTTAACCACCCCTCCGGCTCGTCCGCACACGGCCAAGACCCTTTCTACTCCCCCCGCGCTTCGACGCCGTTACGAATGTTTATTGAAAGTGTGTAGAGAGCCGTCAGCCATCAGCCGCCAGCTTTCAGCCAGAACGCGATGCCGGTTTCTGAAAGCTGACGGCTAACGGCCTTCGAGCGCGGCGAGAAGTTTGTCGTGGATGCCGCCGAAGCCGCCGTTGGACATAATGGCGACGGTGTCGCCTGCGCGGAGTTCGGGCGCGAGGCGGCGCACGATCTCGTCCGCGCCTTCGATTGCGTCGGCGGGTCGCCCCGTGGCCGCAACCTCCGCGGCCAACTCGTCGGTGTCTAAGAGCGCGCCGAATTGCGTCAGCGTGCCGGGGTTGAAGACGGAGGCGACGACGACTCGATCAGCTTGCTTGAGCGCGTTGACGTAGTCTTTCTGGAAGACTGCGAGGCGCGAAGAAGTCGAACGCGGCTCGAAGACCGCGACGAGTCGCCCCTGTTTATACTTCTGGCGCAAGGCCAAAAGCGTCTCGCGCACGGCGGTCGGGTGGTGCGCGAAGTCGTCAATGACCGTGACGCCCGCCACCGTGCCGCGCACCTGCATGCGCCGCTGCACGCTCTTGAAGGTGGCGAAGGCTTCCTGAATCGCCGCGCGCTCGATGCCCCACGCGTCCGCCGCGATGACGACGGCGAGGCAGTTGCGCACGTTGAAGTCGCCGATGAGAGTTGTTTGAAACTCGCCCCACACGCGCCCGTCGCGCACGACGCGGAAGCGTGTGAGTTCGCCCGTCGAATCAATGTCGCGCGCCTGCCAGCGCGCATCTTCGCAGGTGCCGAAAGTTTCGAGTTGCGTGTGGAGATTCGTGCCGAACTCCGCGACCACTTCGCGTACGTGCTGGCTATCCCAACCGGCGATGAGCCGCCCGTTGGCGGGCACGAGATTCATCAGGCGGCGGAAGGCGAGCTTGACGTGCGCGAGGTCTTGATAGATGTCCGCGTGGTCGAATTCGATGTTGTTGACGATGGCGAGTTCCGGCAGGTAGTGCATGAACTTCGGCCCCTTGTCGAAGTAGGCCGTGTCGTACTCGTCGCCCTCGATGATGAAATGCTCGCTAGCGGTGACGCGGAAACTCGCGCCGAAGTTTTGCACCACGCCGCCGACGAGGAACGAAGGCTTGAGGCCGCCGACTTCCGCCACCCACGTCGCGATGCTCGTCGTCGTCGTCTTCCCGTGCGTGCCCGCGACGACGAGCGAACGACGCCCGCGTATGAACTCTTCCTTCACCACCTCGGCCTGCGAGCGATAGAGCAGACGACGCCGCAGCGTCTCTTCCACCTCGGCGTTGCCACGCGAGAGCGCGTTACCGACGACGACGCAATCCGGCGCGGGTTCGAGATGTGCAGGCGTGTAGTCCTGCATCACTTCGATCCCCAACCCGGCGAGCATCGTCGACATCGGCGGATAGACGTTTCTGTCCGAACCCGTCACGCGATGCCCGCGCGCCTGCAACATCCCTGCGAGCGAAGCCATCGCCGTTCCGCAAATTCCGATCAAGTGATAGTGCATTGTTTGAGATGGAAGAATTATCGCTGAGTAAGATCAAAAGCAAAGCGCGATTGGAAATTTCGTCGCTGCAACTTAAAGACGGACATGGCTAAACCACGTACTCTAAGAATAACACTGCGCCGACCGGCATGAAGATATTGATTAGCGTCAGAAGGCGATAAGCAATCAGCCACACTCTCACCTCTGTACTTTCCCCTGCCCATGCCGGAGTAATAAACAACCAGTCCCAACCTACCCGCCCCTCAGATAACCAACTCCTGACGAACTCTCTGCCGCCAGAACGTCTCACCTCCGGCGGCACCCAGAACGTGCCGTATGGCTTCCCATCCTTCTCCCAACTTCTTCTGAAGCGAGTGTATTGCAGCCAGATGATCCTATCGAAGGATAAAACCCACGCAGCTAACAACACAACCCATCCAATTATTAACAGAAGAACCATAGCGCATTCCGCTTCGAGTTATACAAGCAGGTAAATCTAACCGGCCTCAGGTAATCTCTCCGTTACTCGTCATCGGGAGTGTGAAAGAGAAAGTTGAGCCACGGCCGACTTCGGACTCGACGTGGATGTCGCCGCCGTGTAGTTCGACGAGTTGGCGCGTGATGTAGAGGCCGAGTCCGGTGCCTTTCTCGCCGCGCGTGGCGCGGTGGCGCGCCTGCTCGTACTTGTCGAAGAGCAGAGGAATGTCCGCCGCCGCGATGCCGACCCCCGTGTCCGTGACGGCGACGCGCATCTCCGCGCCCGCCAGTTCGGCGCGCACCGAGACGCGCCCGCCCTTCGGCGTGAACTTCAAAGCGTTCGAGAGCAGATTGACGATGACGCGTCGGAGCTTGGCGCGGTCGGCCTGCGCGGGCGGCAACTCTGCGGGCAACTCCTCTGTGAGCGTGATCCCTTTTTCGCTGGCGAGCGGTTCGAGCGGCTCGCAAATTTCGTGTATGAGGGCGCGCACATCGGTCGGGGCGAGTTCGAGTTGGAGCGAGCCGGATTCGAGCTTGGCGGCGTCGAGCAGATCGTTGACGAGTTCGATCAAGTTCTGCGTGTTGCGCTCCATCATCCCGACCATGTTCTTCTGTTCGGGCGAGAGTTCACCGAGCCGCCCCGAGGTGAAGAAACTGATCACGCCGCTAATGACGGTCAGAGGCGAACGCAGATCGTGCGTGGTTAAGGCGAGAAACTCTTCGCGCAGTTCGGCGATTTCGCGCAGGCGCGCGTTGGCTTCGTTGAGTTCCGTGTTCGACGCTTTGAGTTGTTGATTCAAGCGTTCGAGGGCTTCGCGCTTCTCTTCGAGTTCGCCGAGGATGCGGACGAAATCGCGGTTCTGGCGTTCGAGTTCTTCGACGGCCGATTCGGTCTCTTCCGCGTTGAAATCTTCGCGCAACATGGCGATGCGTGCTTTGACTTCGGCGGCCTCCGCGGTCGGCAGCCATTTGATCACGGTGACGCGCGTGCCCGCGCCCTCGCCCGATTCGATCTCGAATTCGTCCATCAGCCGGCGCGTGCCCGTCAAGCCGACGCCGAGGCCGGAAGTCGAGTTGTACTGGCCGCGCATGATGGCGCGCAGGTTCGCTTCGTTGATGCCGGGGCCTTCGTCGCGCGCGGTGATGTGCAAACCGGCCGCGCCGCTGCCGTCCGTGCGAAAAGCGACGGCGAGCGTGATCGCGCCGCTCTCTGCATACTCGTAGATGTTGCGCGTGAGTTCGGAGACGGCGGTGGTGATCTTGATCTGCGTGGTCGTGTCGAAACGCATCTCGCGCGCCAGCCGCCGCACGCGTTCGCGCACCTTGACGATGTCGGCCTCGCGGCGCACGTAGATGTCTCCGAGCCGTGTGGTGTTAATGCCTTCCATAAGAATGTTTCAGGTTTCAGGTTTCAAGTTTCAGGTCAGAAGGTTCTTCGGTTTTTAACTTGAAACTTGAAACCTGAAACCTGAAACCTATTTCGCGACGAGCACGGTGGCGTCGTCCGTGTCGCGCCCGTAATCGCGCATCAAGATTCCGGCGAGCAGTTGCGGGCTTTTCTGCAACAGGCCGGGATAGTCGCGCAAGTCCCACGACGCGCTGACGCCGTCGGACGCGAGCACGACGACTGCGCCTTCCGCCCACGCGTGCGACCAGACGCGCAACTTGTCCATGCGCGCGCCGAGCGTGCCGTTGTTCGAGATCGGGCGCGCGGGTTCCGGCGCGTTGAAGACGCGCACCTCGACGTTGCCCACGCCCGCATAATGAAAAACGCCGCGCGTCGTATCCAGGATGCACGCGCCCATCACCGCGCCGCGCGTCGCGCGCAAGGCCGCGTGCGCCGCATGGAAAATATCTTCGAGCGGTTCGCCCTGCCAGTCGGCGAGCACTTCGAGCGCGACGCGCGAAGCCTCGTGCGCGCCGTGGCCGTGTCCAAGCCCGTCAACGACGGCGAGGAGCATCTGCCCCGCGCGACGGCGTATGAAATAAGCGTCGCCGTTTTGGTCTTCGTCCGGGTGCGGGCGCGACCAGACGCCGATGCGTCGCGCGGTGGCCGCGTGCGTCTTGTCGGAGAGGCGCGTGGCGGCCACCCACTTGCGCAGGAGGAGCGCGGTGCCGTGCGTCGTGCGGCGCGCGAGACTGCTCAGCCTGCCCGTGCCTTGAATCATGGAATAGACTTCAAACTCGTCCGACAGGCGACGCACCGCGCCGAGTCCCGCGCCGAGCGAGCCGCCGGTGGAGACGCCGTCGCGCACGACGCGGTCGAGATCATAAATGCCCGGCCCCTGATCGGTGTAGAAAATTTCCAGCCCCGGCTCCGCGCCGAGCGGCGTCGTGAAATGAATCTGCCCGCCGCCCTTCGCATAGCGCGCGGCGTTCGTCCCCACCTCCTGCACGACGATGTCAATCTCGGCCAACTCGCGCTCCGTAAAACCTATCCGGCTCGCAAACGCGTGTATGCTGCGACGCACCGCGCCCACCTGCGCCTCGTCCCTCACCTCTATTGACTGAATCTTTCGCATAAAAATGATGAACGACGAACGCGGAACGATGAATGAAAGTCTCTACTTCCGCGTTCATCGTTCATCCTTCATCGTTTCGCTAAATCCAGCGCACGACCGTAATGCGCGTGCCGCGTCCGGGCGTGGACTCGATCTTGAATTCATCAACGAGACGCTGCGAGCCGGGGAGACCTTTGCCGAGTCCGCGCCCGGTGGAGAAGCCGTCGCGCATGGCGGCGGGGATGTCCGCGATCCCTCCGCCGGAATCTTCAAAGATGAGCCGCAAGCCTTCGCGCCCGTCCGCGCCCTGCGTCGGCTGCGCGATCACTTGGCCGCGCCCCGCGTATTTGACGATGTTACGTGCGAGTTCGGAAGTGACGGTGGCGAGACGCGTCTGGTCAATGGGGCGAAAGCCGAGCGCGTCGGCGATGGCGCGCACCTCTCCGCGCGCGACAACGATGTCGTGCTCCGTCTCAAGCGAGATGGCTCGGCTCTCCAAACGAATTCAACTCCCCACGGAAATCCATCTCTTCGTCGTCTGCGTCGTGCTCGTCCGTCCCGAATTCGTCGCGCAGCAGTTTGATGCCTTCGTCAACGTTCAGGACGGTGTCCACGCCGCGCAGTTCCAAGCCCAGTTCGACGAGCGTGATGGCGACCGCCGGTTGGATACCGACGACGACCGTGCGCGCGTCCATGATGCGCGCCATCGCCGCGATGTCCGAGAGCATACGCCCGATGAAGGAGTCAACCATCTCAAGCAACGAAATGTCTATCAGGACGCCGCGCGCACCCGTGCGTTCGAGTTCCGCGAGAATCCTTTCCTGCAAACTGAGCACGGTCTGATCGTCCATGTCCACCTGCACCGGCACGACCAGCACGCGGCCAACTTTCAAAATCGGGATGCGCTGCGCTCCATTCATTTAGCTTTACTCCGTAATGCAGTGACGAGTGACTTTTTTTAAGTTTCAGGTTTCAAGTTTCAGGTTTCAAGTTAAAAACCAAAGACCCTCAGTCCTGAAACTTGAAACCCGAAACCTGAAACTCGAAACCTGTTTTTCTCGTCACTTGTCACTTGTCACCGTCGTTTCACTTTTTTGCGTGGGGGAACTTGCGTTGCCGTTGCGCAGGTGCGCGAGGGCGGCGGCGGAGACGACTTTGCGGCCGATCATTTCGAGCGCGAGGCGGATGCCGTCGGACATCTGCGCGCGGGTGGTGATCTGCGTGAGGTCTATGCCGAGTTGCACCATCGTCTGCGCAATGGCGGGCGACACGCCCGTCAGGATGCAGCGTGCGCCCATCAGGCGCGCCGCCGTGACGGTCTTGATCAAATGATTGGCGACGAGCGTATCCATCGTGCGGACGCCAGTGATGTCGAGGATGGCGACGGTCGAGCCGGTGTCAACGATGCGTTGCAGGAGGGCTTCGGTCATCATCTGCGCACGGCGCGAATCGAGCGTGCCGATGATGGGCAGCGTCAAAATCTTGTCCCACACTTTGATGACGGGCGTGGAGAGTTCCAGCATGTCGGCGCGCTGCTGGCGGATGATCTCTTCGCGCGAGCGGATGAAGTTTTCCACCATCACCAGCCCCATCCGGTCGAGCAGGCGCGTGAAGTGATCCATCTCGCCGACGAGCGTGACGATGTCGCCCTCGAAGTCTTCGGCGAGGATGGGGAGCACGACATTGCGGAGCGAAAGAATGTAGGTGGCGTTCTCGGAAGGCGTGTAGCCTTTGACGGCGCGCTGCCGGGAAATCTCGTTGAGGAAGGTGCGCAGTTCGTCGAACGCCGGATCGTCGAAGTCTGGGGCGTCGGACTCTTGCAAGGCGCGCGCCAGCATCTCGACGATCTGCTGCGACTGTTGACGCAGTTCGTGTTTCGAGATCAATTCGTCGCGGAAGTCTTCCGATTCGAGCCGCTCTTTGATCCAGATATTGAGGATTTCGTCGCGGCGCGTGGAGAGCAGTTCCACGACGCGGCCAGAGATTTGCATCTTCGTTGTACCGGGCATCCGTCCACCTCTAAAGTCTCGCGCTCGCCAAAAGATAGCGCGTAGTCGTTACAAAAACTTC
Source organism: Pyrinomonadaceae bacterium (assembly GCA_036009085.1). GTDB lineage: Bacteria > Acidobacteriota > Blastocatellia > Pyrinomonadales > Pyrinomonadaceae > JAIVJZ01. The sequence goes on from DASYMM010000603.1 coordinate 12,675, forward strand.
GCGTGATAATGAAAAATTACCGCCGTGCGTAGGGAGAGAACGGCGTGGGGCACTGCATTGTTGGGGTCAAGCAGGATTATCTTAGCATCGCCGGGGCGGGTAAAAGCAAATGCGGGCGGGAATTAAGGGATGAAGGATGAGGGATGAGGGATGAATAAGCAGAAGCACTCAAGCGATTGAATGCTTTTTCTGATTCATCCCTCATCCCTTGCTTCGTGGTTAGTTGATCTTTTGCATCGTGACGGAGACGATGGGAGAGTCGCCGGCGGTGCGGCTGTAGGAGACCCAGTAACCGGCCTTCGGGTAGCGCACCAGTCTGTAGAGCGAGCCGTCGGGCTTCGCTTCGATGTCGGTGCCTAGGACGGTTTTGGCGTCGGGCGCGTTGGTGCCCGCGTTCATGTAGATGAGCGCGATGGCGGAGACTTTCTTCTCTTTGTCGTACATCACCTGCACGCTCTCCTTCTCCGAGACGAGATAGAAATCCTGCGCGTCGCCTTTATCGGTCGGCGAGCCGAGTCTCTTGCGCGCTTCGTCAGCCGTCATGCCGATGCGCACGCCTTTGAATTCCTGAGAGGCTGGCGCGGCGTCGTCTGCGGGGTCGGCCTTCGCGGCGGGCGCGGCAACGACGGGAGAAGGACGGGCGGCGGTGGAGGCGTTGGCGCGCGTCTGCGCCGGAGTTTCAAAGACGGCGAGGCACAGGAGAAACGCTGGCAGCAGCGACAGGCGAAACGCGTTGTTGAGGGAGAGACGAAGATTCTTGTCGTGGAACATGGCTGGAGACTCCTTTGGGTGGCAACAAACGGATGGCGGTCAGGGCGACCGCGATTTTGTTATCTGGCAGAGACCGTGCAGCAGAAAGGCGAGGCGGGTATTAGACCGGAGTGCAACTTCCTTGCACGGCCACTTCCGTATCGAACTTCAGTGGCGAGAAGATATGCCCGCACGGACGAAGAAGTCAATAGTGAAATTTCCGCAATGCGCCCCAGCGTCGTTCTCTTCGACTAAGAGCAACTAACAAAACTTCCGTGCGGGCAAAGCAAGTAATCACGAAATCAGACGAAAGAACGCTAATCAGGTTCGTGTTGTTTCGTGTGACTTCGTGGTTACTTGCTTTCAATAGTCACTCTTAAATCTGAATGCCGCGAATCTTCTCGACCTTCTTCGCCGAGGTCGGTTTGACGACGAGGGCTTCGCTCTCTTCGCGGTGGAGGCGTTCGCTCGCGGAATGCCAGCGCGCCCATTCTGTCGGCGCGTCGAAAGTCTCGCCGCCGTGCTGCGTGAGACGCTCGCGCACGCGGCACATGACCGGCGTGTTGACGCCGACGCCGCTCAACACGGCCTGTCCTTTCGTCAACGCCGGAAGCTCGTTCAACAATTGCCGCCCCGCGCCTTCGACCGACTTCGCCACCGTGTCCTGATCAATCGGGTTGACGATACGCATGATCACTTGCGTCATGCACTGCGAGAGCACGTCTTGATCGAGTTTGCCCGGACGTTGCGTGATGAGTCCGATGCCGACGCCGAACTTGCGACCCTCGGAGAGTATCTGCTTGAGGATGTTCGTCGAAACGACGGTCTGCCCGGCGGGCGCGAAGCGATGCGCTTCTTCGAGCAGGGTGAAGACCGGATAGGGAAGATGGCTGTCGCTGTTAACTTCGGCTTCGCCGCGCACCGTCGCCATGCGCGCCTTGTTGACACGCCGGAGAAGCGTCGCCACGATCACCTGCTGCTCGTTTTGTTCGATGTCGGAGAGTTGCAGCACGGTGCAGCGACCGGGACGAAAGAGTTCTTTGAGTTCGAGATGGTCTGTGTCGGAGAAAATCCCTTCGCGCTTGCCGAAACGCGAGTCGAGCCGCCACAGCAAAGCCTCTATCGAACTGGCGTTGCTCGATTCGCTGCGCTCGCTGCCTTCGTACTTCAACGCGGTCACTTCATCGCGCAGATCGTGATAGCCCCACAACTCGCGTTCCCCGCGTCTTTCCTTCAAAGCGCGATAGGCTTGCGAGAGATAATGGATCATCTTCTCGGACGTGCCTTCGGGCAGAAGGTACTTGATGTCGGCCTCGGTGAGCGAGGAGAAGCGCACGCGCACGCGGTCGTGCGTGAAGATTTTAACTTCGGGTTGGTAGCCGTCAGCGTCTGCGTGAAAACGCCGGTCGCCTTCAATCGAACTCAGCGTGTGGTATTCACCGTGCGGATCAATGATCAAGACCGCCGCGCGGTTGTGCGGCATCATCAACTCTTCGACGAGCACGCCCGCCGTATAACTTTTCCCCGCGCCGGTCGAGGCGAGAATGGCGAGATGCGTGGAGACGACATCTTTCACAGAGAGCACGACGGGCACTTCGCCCGCGTTGCGCGTCAGGAGACTGCCGAGATGCGCCGATCCCGTCTCATTCACGCGGCGCGAACTGAGCACGCCCGCGAGCGTCTCGGAAGAGGCGAGGAAGACGGCGTCGCCCGCGTTCGGCGGGATGCGCGGGTTGACGAAGTCGCCCATCTGGCGACTGAAAAAACCGATGGTCTCCACCGTGATCTCGTAGAGTTCGCAGCCTTCTGCGTCGAGTCCGATGAGCGCGGAGATCATGGCGGGCGGCGTTTCGGGGTCGGACAAAAACGCGTCGGGCAGATTGCGGACGAGTTTGCGCGCGGTGATGTTGCCGAGAATTTGCCGCTCGTTCGCGCCGTCGCGCGCGAGGTAATAGACAAACTCGCCGATGCGCGCGCGCCGGTTGTCAGCCGTGATGAAGAGAAATTCGTGCGGACGCTCGCCCGGTCCTTTCACGGTGCCCGTGCGCGCGTCGGATGTCTGGACGTGAGAACTCATGTGCGTCTCTAAAACTTATAGCTACGGCGATGCTGCTGCGACCAGCAGCGAGGGTTTAAGGGAAACCAACTAGGGCGAGTATATCACGCCGAAGAAAGGGGATAACCCAGCACGGTGCGCCCGAAATTTTTAGAAGTAGTTTGAGAAGTCCCGTAGGGACGATTGCTGATAGCCCAGCGATTTATCGCTGAGAATAAGTCGAAATAATGAACCTGAGTCCCGTAGGGACGGTTGAAATTCTAATGTTTTTGCACGTTGTCCCGGCACTGAAGTGCTGGGCTATTCTCAACTGTCCCTTCGGGACAAAAGCAGCCTTACGTTTCAAACAGCTTCTTAGGGACGGAAACGGCTGAACACGTCAACCACGTATTGCTGTTGTTCGAGCCGCAGTTCGGGGTAGAGCGGCAGGGCGAGCGTTTCGCGGGCGGCGCGTTCGGCGAGGGGAAGCGCGCCCGCCTCGTAGCCGAGATAGGCGAAGCACTCCTGCAAGTGCAGCGGCACGGGGTAGTAAATTTTCGAGCCGACGCCGTGCGCGCGCAGATGTTCGACGAGCGCGTCGCGATGCTCCGGCACACGCACGACGTACTGGTGAAAGATGTGCCGCGTGTTTTCGCGTATGAACGGAACCTGCACGTCGAAGGCGAGGTGCGCGTTCGTCAGCAGGAGCGAATACGTTTCCGCGCGCTCGCGCCGCGCCTCAGACCAACCATCGAGATGCGGCAACTTGACGCGCAGGATCGCCGCCTGCAAAGCATCGAGACGACTGTTGATGCCGATCTCCGTGTGCAGGTATTCGGTCGCGCCGCCGTGGACGCGCAGACGCCGCAAGCGTTCGGCGAGCGCGTCGTCGTCGGTCGTGAGCAGTCCGCCGTCGCCAGCTGCGCCCAGATTTTTCGTCGGGTAGAAACTGAAACAGCCGACGCGCCCCAACGCGCCCGCGCGCCGCGCGTCGTCCTGTGCGCCGATGGCCTGCGCCGCGTCTTCGATGACGGGCAGGTTGTGACGTGCGGCGACTTCCGAGATGGCGTCCATTTCGGCGCACTGGCCGTAGAGATGTACGGGCATGATGGCGCGCGTGCGCTCCGTGATGGCGGCTTCGAGGAGCGACGGATCGAGGTTGTAGGTGCGCGGTTCGATGTCCACGAAGACGGGCGTGGCATTCGTGCGCGTGATCGCGCTGGCGGTGGCGAAGAAACTGAAGGGCGTGGTGATCACTTCGTCGCCCGCGCGTATGTCCAGAGCCATGAGCGCGAGCAGGAGCGCGTCGGAGCCGGAAGCGCAGCCGATGGCGTGGCGCGTGCCGCAATAGCGCGCGAGTTCCTCTTCGAGCAGGCGCACTTCTTCGCCCAAGACGAACTGTTGCGAATCGAGGACGCGCTCCGTCGCCGCGCGCAACTCCGCGCGCAGGGCTTCGTGCTGTTGTTTCAAATCGAGCAAGGGAACTTGCATGCTTGGGGTAGTCGATGTAGTCGTCATCACGAATTACAACTCGATGAGTTTGCCGCCTTGATTGATGGATTCCTGCGCGGCTTCCAGCAGACGCACGACGCGCAAGCCCGCCGAGCCGTCTGTGAGCGGCGCGCGTTTGTCTATGATTGATTCGAGGAATTCGGCGGAGACGTGTGTTAAGGCTTCGGTCGAATCGAGCTTGGGAACCCACACGTCGCCCGTGCGATAGCTGACGAGCGTGCGATAGGCCGCTTCCTTGTCGGTGTCGGATTCGATGCGATTCGTCGTCACGCCTTTGTCATAGACGCGCACTTTCTCGGTCGGCTCGATGTCGTCGTAGACGATCATCTTGCGGCTTCCGGCGATGAGCGTGCGGCGGATTTTGACGGGCGAGAGCCAGTTGAAATGAAAATGCGCGATGAAGGAATCGCGGAAGCGCAGCATCACGTAAGCGATGTTTTCGATGCCCGCTTCGATGTGCGAACTGCCCGTCGCGGTGAGCGCGACGGGTTCGCGCTCGACGAGGTAGTCCATGATCGAGAGATCGTGTGGGGCTAAATCCCAGACGACGTTGATGTCGCGTTGGAAGAGACCGAGATTGATGCGAACGCTGTCGAAGTAGAGCAACTCGCCGAGTTCGCCGCTCTCGACGATCTCCTTGATGCGACGCACCGCCCCCGTATAGACGAACGTGTGGTCAACCATCAACGTCAGGCCGCGCGCACGCGCGAGCGCGACCAACTCTTCGGCCTCGCGGCTGTTCGTCGTGAAAGGTTTTTCGATAAGGACGTGCTTGCCCGCGTCGAGCGCGGCGCGTGCGAAGGTGTAATGCGTGGCGACGGGCGTGGCGATGACGATTGCCGCGAGTTCGGGGTCGGCGAGCAACTGTTGGTAGTCGGTGGCGGTGCGCGTCGCCGGGTAGCGACGGGCGATGGCGTTCAGACGCCGCTCGTCCGTGTCGCAAATCCAACGCAGTTGGGCGCGTTCGTCCTCCGCGAAGTTGCGTATGAGATTCGGCCCCCAGTAGCCGCAGCCGATGACGCCGATGGTGATCATAGATAATTGTCCGTTGTCAGTAGTCCGCTGTCCGTTGTGTGTTTTGCTTCAATTGAAAGTGGACAACGGCGCGGCGCAGTTTCATGCGGGATAGTTAAACATGAGCGGCAGACAACCCGCTAACGTGGAAGGCTCGGACGCTCGCGGCCACGCGCGCGATCTGTTCGTCCGTCAACTCGGGAAACATCGGGAGCGAGAGGACGCGCGCGGCCTGACGTTCGGCTTCGGGAAAGTCGCCGAGGCGATGGCCGAGCGACGCGTAAGCGGGTTGCAGGTGGACGGGCACGGGATAGTGGATGCCTGTCTGAACGCCTGCCGCGCTCAGATGCTTTTGCAACTCGTCGCGCTCCGCGCTCTGCACGACGTACAGATGATAGATGTGTCGCGCGTAAGGCAACTCCTGCGGGAGCGTGAGCGCGCCGCTCGCACTGTCAACGCCGTCGCCTTCGCTGCTGCTGCGTTGCGCGTCGGCCAGTAGTTCGTGGTAACGCGCGGCGTGGGCGCGGCGCAGATCGTTCCAGCCGTCGAGATATTTTAGTTTGACGTTGAGAACTGCGCCTTGAATCCCTTCGAGGCGGAAGTTGTAGCCGATGATCTCGTGGCGATACTTTTGCTCGGAGCCGTGGTCGCGCAGGAGTCGCAGGCGTCGCGCCACTTCCGCGTCGTCCGTCACGACCGCGCCGCCCTCGCCGTATGCGCCCAAGTTTTTGCCGGGATAGAAACTGAAACAGTTCGCGCGCCCGCGCGCACCGATGCGGCGGCCTTTGTAGAGCGCGCCGTGCGCCTGCGCCGCGTCCTCGATAACGTCGAGATTGCGCCGCGCGGCGATCTCAAAAATCGGATCGAGATCGGCGGCCTGACCGTAGAGATGCACGGGGATGACGGCGCGCGTGCGCTTTGTGATCGCGTCCTCGATTTTGTTGACATCAATCGTGTAGGAAGTTGGGTCAGCGTCAACGAAGACGGGCGTTGCGCCGGCGGTGGAGACGGCTTCGGCGGTGGCGAAGAAGGTGTTGGCGGGGACGAGCACCTCGTCGCCCGCGCCGATGCCGCAGGCGGTGAGCGCGAGTTGGATGGCCGCCGTCCCGTTGCTCACGCCGACGCAAAAACGCGCGCCCAGATATTCGGCGAACGCCGACTCGAACGCCTCCACCTCACGACCGAGCACGAAACTCGCGCTCTCCACGACGCGCGCAATCGCCTCGTCAACTTCCCGCTTGATGGCGCGATACTGCGCTTGCAGATCAACAAAAGGAATCATAAGAACAGTGACGAGTGACGAGTGACGAGTGACGAGCAGGAATCAAGACAAGTTTGAAAACGATCTCTTCGCTTTAACTCGTCACTCATCACTCGTCACTCGTCACTTTTAATATTCTGGCCGGGTTGCCCGCGACGGTGGCTCCGGGGGGCACGTCGCGCGTGACGACTGCGCCTGCGCCGATTGTGGAGCGTGCGCCGATCTCGATGCCGCCGAGAATGGTTGCGCCCGTGCCGATGGATGCGCCGCGCCGGACGATGGTGCGTTGGAGCGTCCAGTCGGCTTCGGTTTGCGGCGTGCCGTCGGCGCGCGTGGCGCGCGGGTAACGGTCGTTGATGAACTGTACGCCGTGGCCGATGAAGACTTCGTCTTCGACGCGGACGCCCTCGCAAATAAAAGTGTGGCTGGAAATTTTGCAGCGTGCGCCGATGTGCGCGCCCCTTTGGATTTCGACAAACGTGCCGATGCGCGTTTCGTCGCCGATCTCGCAGCCGTAGAGATTGACGAAGTTATAAATCTGCACGTCGCGCCCGAGCACAACGTCGTCGGCGATGGCGCAGAATTCTCGCATAGGGTTTCAGGTTTCGGGTTTCGAGTTTCAGGTTTCAAGTTAAAGACCGAAGACCTTTCAGACTTGAAA